>PMXH01000143.1:229-67568 GCA_003165855.1 Acidobacteriaceae bacterium
TCTCGATCGTGGAGAGGATTCCGGCGTCATGCGCCATCGTGTAGTTCAGCATCACCAGCCCTACGTCAAACAGATTTAGGCGTATCGCTTCACTCAATACATCCACGGTTGTGTGCGTCGATAGTCCGATGAACCTTGTCTTGCCATCCTTCTTCAAGCTGTGCAGCGCCTCCAGGGGCCCTTCTGCCTGGGCATCTTCTACAGAATCCACAGCGTGATGGTAAAGAATGTCGACGTAGTCCATCTGCAGCCTTTTCAAACTGGCCTCTACTCCCTCGACGAAGCGGACCTTGGCTTCGGCGGCATTTTGTGAAGAGTTCCGTGACGGCTGCTTGGTCGAGATCACAACCTTGTCGCGAACGCCCATTTCTTTGATCACCTGCCCCACCATCTCTTCGTTGCGTCCGTTCTGGTAGCCCGCCGCCGTATCAAAATGTCGTACGCCTAGTTCATACGCCCGCCGCAGTAATCCCGGCACGTCGGCGTTCATAACTCCCATGCTGACCACGGGTAGAGACAGACCTGTTTTCCCCAGCGTGCGTTGCAATACGGGCGGGGCCGAAGTTTCGGGTGTAGGACTCGCCAACAGCAAATCCGTCCGCGCTAGCACGCTCGCTGTTCCGGCCCAAAGGATCGGTTTCACGATGAAGTCCCGACGATTCCATTTTCCCTGGTTATTCATGGCTCAGCTCCTGGAAAAAGATTCCACATCTCTATAAATGCTTTCGAGTTCGTTTAAGGAAGACTTCTCGCTACCGTCTTCAGAATCTCGGCCCCATTCTCCGGAGGATTCAGCAGTGCGATTACATACCGCCCCTGCGTGCGCGCAATCAGGCGCCCTTCATAGCTGTTTCTTGCCCGCATTCCACCTTCTCCCAACTCGGGCGCCGAAGTACATTCACCGCTTTCCTTGAAATGCTTCGCGAGTTGTTCCGATCGCGACTTGGCGTCTTGCGCGTTGTTCGCCACCGAAACCACAAGCTTGCTCTCCTGCTTCCCCAGTGCATATGCCACGACGTATGCCGGCGCCAGGAACGCATGCCCCAGCGGATCTTTCCTCATGTATTGTTCGGAATGAGGAACCTGATGTTCTCGCGGAAGCTTTTCCAGCAGTGCCGGTAATGTCCGCGTCCCGCCGATTCGTCCGGAGAGAAGCCGCGCAAATTGATCGAGCAACCCGTCCGCGTTCGCATCGGAACCGGAAAGTTTCACGTAGTAGTGGTCCTGCAGAAAATTCAAGACTCCCTTATCCCGATATCCCTCGGCGCCGATCGAGACGAATTTATAACCAGGGGAGCGCTCCGCCGCGTAGATCCCAAATGCGTCCTCGGTCTTGTCCATCTCATAGATGTCCACGGTCAACTCTGCCGCGCCGCTCTTGAAATCCTGATGCAGCAGGTTCTTGAAGCCATAGAGGAGATAGATATCCGCTCCACCGTCGATGTGCTGATAGAGACCCTCTGGGCTATAGAAAGAGGGTGGGGCCTGCGCACCAGCGTGGCGCGGAAGAGGTTCGCGCAAGAGATTTTCAGATTGTTTCTGCGCATCCGCGGCTCCCGCGCGGGAGCCGGTAGCGCGACGTACTGAACTCTGCGCCTGTACTATTGTTAAAGCAAGCGCCGAACAGATGAACACGCTGCTGCATCGGTTCCAAAGCTTCATTCTGATTTCCTCGGTCGACCGCGACGCAGATTCAGCTCATAGAGTCTTGATCTGCGTCCGAACTTTTTCGAACTCGTACGTTCCCAGCCCGCGATTGGCCGCCATCCTGAGATAAGGCAGTGAGGCAACCTCGAGGTTCCAGTATGCCTTCGCCACATAAGCATCCAGGGCTACCGGATCCGTTCCCGCGACCAGCGTCTTCTTCAGCAGCACGTCTTGCAGATTGCCTCCGGTTGGACCATTGCGGACGAGGATCCGGTAACAGTCAATGATGGTCAGAGTCGGGCGCACAAAGTCGGCAAGGTCCACGAGGCTCTCGTGGATCTTCTGGTGCAGTTGATGACGTGGCCCACCGAGCATGCCGTACCAGTTCTTCATGCCAAGCGTTGTACCAGTCAGGCTGTGATGCTTGGCAATTGGAACATTAATGACTTTGTCCACATTCAGGAATAGATCGAGCACCGGCCAAGCCCGCAGAGTTTCTCCCTGGAGATCCACTTCCTTGAACATGGCCGGATCAGGAAGTACAACTTCAGCGCCTACGCGCTGGGCCGCTTCGGCGATGCCGGATCGCTGAAAACAGCGGCGTGGATCGTTGCAGCTCACGTCGGTGACAATGACTCGCTTGGCCCCGGCGTTCGAGCACTGGCGGACGATTTCGGCCACCACGTCGGGATTGGTATTGGCCGCCTGCTCGGGAGTGCGATCCCAGCCGATGTTCGGTTTCACCAGCACGATGTCTCCGCGCGCAATGAAGCGGCGAATTCCCCCCAACTCTTCGATTGCCTCACGCGCCAGTTGCGCGGGATCGTCGCCGGTGATGATCGCCATCTCCGGGAGCTTCAGATCAGCTGCTATGGTGTGGCCGCGCTTTGCGGCCATTGCCAGCGCAGGCTCGGGACGCCAGCTATGTTCACTCAGCCAAAGCCCTAGCCCGGCCGCACCGGCCCCGGCTCCAGCCACTCGCAGCAGCTTGATCAACGCGTCACGACGGCTCAAATGGATCAGGTCGGATTGCATGAAAACTCCGTGTCAACGATCCAAATTTCTGTCAGCCAGTACCTAAGAGTCCTATGAACTCTCATCCCTTCCTCCGATTCAACAGGATCTGATTGGTGCGGGACCGGCTTTCGCCCACACTCGTCACGTACACCGCCGGCCTATCCTGAACGGGACAAGCGTATTCACATGCGCCACATCCGACACAGCGGGACGGATCGAGATAAGGCTGCTTCACTTGCTTCGAGTTGCCCGCTGCATCGATCAGATCCACCGTTTGAAGGTGTATTGCCTTGGGCGACGTGGGGCACCATTCTTCGCACACAATGCACTCCGTCGCCATCGCCCAAGGCAGGCATCGGCCACGATCGTAAAAAGCGGTCCCTAGACGAAACGTCTTGTCGGCGTGGGCCACATCCCCGGACCAGCCCTTCTCTTTTTCCGTGATCTCCCAGATGGCTCCGGTAGGGCAGACCTGCGAACACAGCACGCAACTGCTTTCGCAATAACCGATTCGCGGTACCAGAACGGGCGTCCAGAGGCCTTCGATCCCAGCTTCTGAAAAAGCGGGATGCAAGGCGTTGTTCGGACAGACCTTCATACACTCGCCGCAGCGAATGCAGCGGGCGAGGAAGTACTGTTCATCGAGCGCTCCGGGGGGGCGCAGCAGGCGTTCGTTGCGTTCTGTGGCAAACCCAGGAGTGCTTCGCATGAGCGGAACCACGGCCGCACCCGCAGCCAGGCCGGTCAAGACTTTCCGTCGCTGGAGGCTCGTACCCACTGTTTTCTGTCCGGGGAAAAACTGGAATCGCAACCCGTGCTCCGGACACTCATCTACGCAGTTCATGCACAGATGGCACTCGGGCTGATGCCAGGGCACGCCACCGACCGGATCGTCACCGCCCTGGCAGCGTAGAAGGCAGCGGTTGCAATCGTTGCAATGCTCCGGATTCTTGACCAGGCCAAGGACGGACCAGCGCGATACGACGCCCAGCAACGCACCCAGCGGACACAGTGCGCGGCACCAGAAGCGGGTGATGCGAAAATTCAATGCCACAAGGAAGACAAAAATCAGGCCCAGCCATATCCCCAGACGGAAGTGGGGTTGTTTGAAGCTCAACAGCAGCGCACCCAAGATAAAGTGCAATATGCTGCCGAGTGTCTGAACGGACGCATAGCGACTGCGCTCGAGTACGCCCAAGGCCGCTTGCAGGCTGTAGTTCGTTGCCGGCAGAATCGACAAACCGACGGAGCGTACCAACAGAGAGAACGGATCCAGCCAGCCGACGATGCCGGTGCCGAAAACGGCCGCGACTAGAGAGGCGATGAGTAAATAATATTTGGTCGTCTGCCAACGCTTGTAGCGATTCGAGTCAATGAGTTGTTTGCCACGTTTGCTCTCAGATTTGAAGCTGCTGAAAAAATGATGAATGGAACCGAGAGGGCAAATCCATCCACAGAAAAAGCGCCCCAGGAACATGGTAGGGATCAAAACCACCAGGCTCCACAACAAGCCACGGTAGAGCGAATGGCTGGACAGTGCGTTCGAGATCGCCACCAGCGGATCAAACTGGAAGAAAAGCGAAACGGGGTAGGCAAGACGGGTCTCGCTGGCTGAAGCCGTCAGCGAGCCTCGGAACTCGGTGCGCAACAGAAGAAACAGAAACAGAAAGAAGAAAACAATTTGCGAGAGAGTCCGCAACTTGGTTGGTTTCGGAAAACGCAACACTACACCTCTTGTGTCTGGCCTGTGCATCGAATCGCGAAACTGGCGCTGGCGAGGTTACAAGCCTATTCTTCATTCCTTGCGGCCATGTTTCTGTGACTCGAATCACATCTCGTCGTGTGCTCCGCGTGCCGTCGAACTAAGGATATTCTGCCCCGGTAGCATCGTATGGAACTGCTGAACTGTAGTTCGGCGGATCCCAGGCGTGGCGCACACAAACACCGCTGCAGGAAAGTAACGCGCAAAGGTGGCAGCCGATGCTCGTACACCCCGTCGCGCATCAGGCCTTGCTTACATCTATTACAACGGCGCAGGTGGGACCGGAGCGAGTCTATCTTTTGGTGTCGCAAGGGGGCTGACCAGGGTGACGTAAAAGCTAAGCACGCCCTATTTGTGAACAAATTTCTCATCTTCAGTGCTGCACGGCGAGCCTGCGCTCGTAGTCGTGAAGCTGCTTGAGCGGAGGAAAGTCTGGGTCCGCATCCTTCCAGACATCGAATCCTCTCATCTCCAATTCTTCAGCTTTTTCAAGTCGTTTGAGTTGGTTTCGCACAGACGTGACTTGAGGGATTCTCATTTCAAGGGAATGACGGTAGGATCTCCCGCCGGCTGCAGCGTCATCTTCCCCGGACTCGAAGTGCCATTCGGCGAACGTCCGCCCGTCCTTTCTCGAATAGAAAAGTCGACCGGCGCAACATTTCTTGACCACCACCGGGTCGGTTCCGTTCTCGACAATGAAAGCCGCAAGGGCAGCGAACTTATCGAGGCGAAGTTCTCCGACCTTGATCAGTCCTTCGTCATTCGGATTCCACCCTTCGTTTCACGCAGCCCGAGCGGAATCAAACAACTTCTTGACTTGAGCCCAGTATTTTCGCGAAACGGAGGCCTCCCATGCCCGCACCGAAGTAACCACCTAAGTGACCCGACACACAGCGCGATCGATAAATAACTACGAGTATTAGATCAACCGACAACTGCGGTGGGTCTCACGACTAAGGCAAACGCGCACAACTCTCAGAGAGGTGCGTGACTCGTCTGATCGAAGACTAACGCAAATCGAGAATCGTGTTCATCAAGAACACCAGAAGGAGATGTATGGCGACCATCGAAACACGGAAAGATACGCGAAAGAACAATAGCAGAAAGCATTCACGTGAGCACGAAGAGTGGATCGGCGCCAAGAAGGTTGGCAGATCCAAGCAGATGTGGGTGTCGGACAGCAAGACCATCGGCGGCGGCAAGTGGGTGAGCGCGTAATGGAACAAGTCATGCAAGTCGAACTAAGAACTGACGCTACGCACACGTTGACGTGGCTCGACGTTGCTTTGAAACCGAAACCGGGCATGGTTCTTGTCTGCAAAGGCGATCCCCGCCCGTGGACCGTCGTGCATGCATACGCCCTCACGGCGCATGAAATGAGAGACAACAACATAGGCTGGAAGGTTGGTGGTCTGTAACGGTCGGGCGATAATGCTCCCATTCTCAGCCCCAGTCCCCTGCCGTTTCCCTTGGTCGCAAGGAATGAGCACCCAGTAAGCAGCGAGTTTCAGCAATAATTAAGGGCGTCCAGACAAGCTATTTCTGGACGCCCGCAAACCTTAGGGAGCGTCAAAAGACTCTCCTAGAGGCAACTTAGATCAACTCCTTGCGGCGCGCAAGATTCCCGTTGTACCCCAAACCACGTTACTTTGATGATCCCGGTTGCCACAGGACAGCCTAGTTTATCGTCGGCTGCTTTGGCACCACGGTGATGCGCTGTGTGCCGCGGCTACGAGAGCGTCGAGCGCGGGTCTGCATGCAGGGACCGCAATCAATCGTCTTTTCGAGGGTCCGCCGTTGCATTTCGATTACTTCGTGCTCCAATTTCTCCGCATCGGCGTAATGCGGACTGTCTGTGGAATTCAGCGTGTCCCGCCGATGTAGTTTCCGTAACCCACAATCACCGTCGAGCTAACCAGCACTAACAGGCTGAATGCCACCAGCAGCCTTGTCCAGCCCCCTGCGCCCTTCCACTCTTGCAGCGCGATGCCCCACAACGTGCTGAAGATGATGATGCTGGCCATGTGTAACGTCCAACTGGAGAACTTGTACCTTCCCATCTGGGTTTCACCCATGGTGTAGAAGAAAAACTGCATGTACCAAGTCGTACCGGCGAGAGCCGAGAACAAGTAGTTCGTAAGCATGGGAGCTCTCACCGCCGTGCTTTGTGCGACGGCCACAGCTACCGCCATCTCCTCCGCCGGAGCATCGGTAACGGTTTCAAGGATGCGCTCTTCCTTGCGCGCGGGAACTTGGCCGCGAATTTCGGGCTCGAAGTATTGGTACCCGGTGCGGTTGCGAATATTCAGGATGACGCACCAGATGAAGTTGGTGGTGAAGCCGCCGGCAAGTACTACGACCAGCACGGGAAGTCCTTGCCACAACCTGGGCGTGCCATGCTGGATGGTGATGGCCTTGATCGGATCCCCTGCCGCCAGTCCGTAGGCGAAGCAGGCGCTCATCACACCCGAAAAAGTGGCGACGAGCAATCCCTTCTTCAAGTCGAATTCCTTGATCGAGGCACGCTTCTGCTCGGTCGACATCTCGCGCTCTTTGGATACTCCGGCTGCTCCCGCGAATGCGATACCGAGAAGACAGACGGCGACCCCGGCAAGAATCACCAGGCCGGAGCGAGTGCCAAGGACTTCGGACGCGAACACTCCCCGGAAAATCGGCGGCATCAATGTGCCGAATGCGGCTGTGTATCCCAGCGCAACGGCCATGCCGAGCGACATTCCCAGATATCGCATGGTGAGGCCGAAGGTGAGGCCACCGAGTCCCCACAAGACTCCGAAAGCGTATGCCCAGAACAAGCTGCTCGCGGGAGCTTCGTGGAGCACACGGCTGAGATCGTGGGTCATGGTCAGCGCAAGTATCCAGGGCGCGATGATCCAACTGAAAAACCCGCCCACCAGCCAATAGGTCTCCCATGCCCAGTTCTTCACCCCGCGGTAAGGAACGTAGAAGCTGGCGGAAGCGAGACCGCCGAGCCAGTGAAAAAATACGCCCAGAGCAGGATTCATCGGATCCTCGTGTCTGAATTACATGTGCAAGACTTCTTCCAACGCGGCACAAAGCAGGCTCGCCACATATTCGCTCCTCAGCGCAGGAACGCTTCCGAGAGGCCGCCGTCCACAGGAATGACATGCCCGGTCGTCTTCGCACTCTGGTCCCCGGCCAGCCACACGATTGCGGCCGCACAATCCTGGGGCAGGATCGGCCGTTTTGTCAGCGTGCGCTGCGCATAAAAATCGGCGAGTTTGGCACGCAGTTCCTCGGTCGACTCCGAGTCCTGGAAGTCGATCTTGTACTTTTGCAGAGACTGAATCACGCGATCGCGAGGGAACATGGTAGAACCGGCGACCACAGTCGCGGGGGCAATCCCATTCACGCGCACATGAGGACCGAGCTTGATCGACAACTCTCGGATCAAGTGATTGAGAGCCGCCTTGCTGGTATCGTAGGCCTCACTGCCTTTCTTGGGAACCGCAGCGTTGGCGGAACTGGTGAGCACCATGGCTGCGGGCAGGCCCTGGTCTTTGAATACCCACTCCGTTTGCCGGGCGAGAAGATAGTTGCCGGTGACGTTTACCAGGAATGTTTGCGCCCATTGTGCGTCCGTGAGGTCGACGTCAGCGCCGGGCACGGGATAAATAGCGGCCGTGTTGACGATGATATCGATGCCGCCAAATTGAGAAATTGTGAAATTCGCAGCCTCCGCAAGGGATGCAGCCGAACTGAGGTCGACTCGAGCGTGCGCGACAAACTCGGGAGACACTATCGCGCCGACTTCCTCGGCGACTTTCCTGGCCCCTTGCTGGTCAAGATCGGCCACCACGACGTGGGCGCCTTTCCGGGCGAGCAGCAGTGCGGTCTCGCGACCGATTCCGCTGGCGCCACCGATGACGAGCGCGATCTTGCGGCTGAATTCTGCTTCCGCCGGCATGCGCTGCAGCTTGGCTTCTTCGAGCGCCCAATACTCGATCCGGAACGCCTCCGATCTTGGCAGCGCCACATAGTTATGGAACTGCGTGAACTGCTGCGACTGCTCGGCGTGCCGGGCTTGCGGCAAAGGATGAGAAATTTCTCCATCTTCCAAGGCGTTCGCGCCAGCCATGACGTGAATGGCATCGATGAAAAACTCGGTTGTGATCCGCGCTTCTTTCTTATTCTTGCCGAAGCCGAACAGGCCCAAGCCCGGAACCACGACGACCGAAGGGTTGGAATCCCGCAGCTGGGGTGAGTCGTTCGTTGCCCACGCGTCGTAATACTTCTTGTAGGCGGCTCGATACTCGATGACCTCAGTCCGGATGCGCGCCTTCAGCGTGCCGATCTCCTCCTTGGCAGAATCCCAGGCAAGAAATAACGGACAGACTCTGGTTCTCAGGAAATGGTCCGGACAACTGGTGCCCAGCAAACTTAATTCCTTCGCCCACTTCGATCCGGCAAACGTCAAAGCATCCTCATCGCCGGCATAGTGGGCCACTACACGGCGATTCGAGGACACCGCTCCCCGGAGCGCCGGGAGGATCAGGGTCGCGAGATTCTTGCGATCCTGCGCAGGGCCGTACTCGATTCCTCCAAACAAGGGGCCTTTTTTCGATTGATGTTTGAGAATGAATTCACCCATCTGATCGATAGTGTGAACGCTGTTCAAGTAGCAATCCCGTTGTGTCATTCCCCAGGTGAATAACCCGTGGCCGCCCAGAATAAGGCCTTCCGCGGCGGGCTTGTCTTGAACGGCCCGTTCGATCAGGAGCGCCAGTTCGAATCCAGGACGCTGCCAGGGTATCCACACAATCTTGCGATCAAATTCTTTATTGAACTCGTCCAACTTTTCTCTCCCATTTGCGCTCGCGGCCAGCGCGATGGCCCAGTCGGGATGCAAATGGTCCACATGGGAGGCGGGAAGGAATGCGTGCAGCGGAGTGTCAATGGATGCGGCAACGCGATTCTCGCCGAAAGCCGAGAGCGGATAATAGCGGACCATCTCATCTTCGTATTGTTCGCCGCGGTATAGCTCTTTGAGTTGTTCCAGACGATCCAGGTAAAGCAACGCAAACCCAGCTTCGGCGATGGACCCGAGATCTCCTCCACTGCCTTTTACGGCCAGCACTCGGACCGGGCGTCCAGTAAAAGGGTCTGGAAGCTCCAGCTTGGAGCTGGTATTTCCGCCGCCGAAATTGGTGATGCGCAAGTCCGCACCTAGCAGGTTCGAGCGATAGCGCAACAGGGCCAGCTGATTACCGGCCATCTTCTGAGCTTCGCTTTCGTTCCACAAGTTTTTCAGGTGAGTGGTTTCTTTGATCTCAGGCATGAATACTCCCGCAATATTGCTCAAATCGTTTCGCGTGCTGATCCCATTTGTCGGTTTCAAGCGGCGCAAAGGCCTCGGTCGGAAACGATCGATCCACAATGCCGCGAACTTCCTGGAGCGAGCTGGCTCCCCCCGTCGCGAGAATCTGTATCGCCACATTTCCCAATGCCGCCGCTTCCGCCGGACCGGCTAGAACTCTTCTTCCGGTTGCATCTGCGGTCAGTTGATTCAGAAGCCGGTTCTTCGAGCCGCCACCGATGATACGGATTTGTTCGATGTGCTTTCCGCTGACATGTTCCAGATTACCCAGAACCAGGCGGTATTTGAACGCGAGGCTTTCCAGAGCGGCGCGTACGTATGCGCCAGGTCCCTCTGGAACCGGCTGCTGGGTGCGAGCGCAGAACTGGTCGATGGCCGCGAGCATATCCGGGGGGCGCAAGAAGCCCGCGTCATCCGGATCGACCAGGTGACGAAACGATGCCTCGGCAGTCGCCAGGTCGATCAATTCGCCGTAATCGTAAGAGAGTCCTTGCGCTGTCCAGGATTTCCGGCAGCCCTGCAACATCCACAGTCCCATCACGTTCTTCAATAATCTCGTAGTTCCATTCACGCCGCCTTCGTTGGTGAAGTTCAGCAGCAACGCATCGGGCGTGATCACAGGGGAATCCAGTTCGGTGCCCACCAATGACCAGGTTCCAGAACTGATAAAGGCTGTGCCATCGCGAGCCGATATCGCGGCCACCGCCGAACCCGTGTCGTGAGACGCTGGAGCGATGATCGTGGTGCCGGCGAGAGAGGAGTGTTGTGCGATCTCTGGCAGAAGTGTCCCAAGGATCGAGCCCGGTTCTACGATGGGTGCCGGCAAACGAACCGGCAGTTCCAAACGCTCCATCAGCCCCGCTGCCCACGCACGCTTTACCGGATCCACCATTTGGGTGGTCGTTGCGTTGGTAAATTCGCAGACGGCATTCCCGGTCAACCAGTAGTGAAATAGATCCGGGATCGTCAGCAGATATTTTGCCGCGTCAAGGAGCTTGGGGGTTTGACGTTGGGCGGCGAAGAGCTGATACAGGGTGTTGATGGGCATGAACTGAATGCCGGTCGCCTGGTAGATTTCCTCCCTGGCAACTTTCCTGAAAACTTCCTCCATCGCACCGTCGGTCCGCCGGTCGCGGTAGTGGTGAGGATTTTGGAGCAACTCGCCCTGCTCGCCCAACAAAGCATAGTCCACACCCCAGGCGTCAACTCCGATGCCTTCCAGTTCCATGTCGCCCAGTTGTGCCAGCGCCGTTCGCACTTCGAACCAGAGTCTTGCCACGTCCCAGTGAAGAGATCCGCCGTATTCAACCGGCTCATTGGGGAAGCGATGCACTTCTTCCGTCGTGAGAATTCCTGATTGAAGATGTGCCAGCACGGCCCGTCCACTCTCGGCGCCAAAATCGAAAGCGAGATACGGCTTCGCATGCTTGATCTTAGGCATAGGAGGAGACGCTTCGCGAATTCCGCGCTGCGCGTTCTTTAGTAATACGCTCGAGATAGCCGCTTTGGCGGAATGCCTCCATCGGATTCTGGGGCAAACCTTTGGACTTTCGCCATTCCTGGATCACCGGGCGGACATCAGTGGCGAATGCGTCCTGCAGAAAAGACTCAGCCCGCACCAGGTCACAATTCTTCTGCGCCGTGGCAAGTTCTCGGCCATCGACCAGAGCNNTTGAGATTGTGGCTCTGGTCGACCATGTACGCGATATCGGCCGGTTTGCCGGTTTCCCACTCGAAATAGCGAATCTCTTGGAAAATCCGAAAGACTTGATAAGGATCGATGGAGCCGAGCGTCAAGTCGTCATCGGCATAACGGCGATCGTTAAAGTGAAAGCCTCCGAGCATGTCCTCGGACAACAGCCACGCAACAATTTGTTCGATATTCTGCGCTGCATAGTGATGTCCGGTGTCGACCAGGACCCGGGCTTGTGGGCCAGCGGCACGGCAGAGCAGCAGCGCCATGCCCCAATCGGCGATATCGGTATGGTAGAAGGCGGGCTCAAATGGCTTGTATTCAATCAGAAGTCGCTGCCCGGGAGACAATGCGCTGTGCGATTCCCGCAACGCTTCTGTGAACCACTGCTTACGTTGCCGGATATTCGCGGTTCCAGGATAGTTCGAGCCGTCCGCAAACCACATGGAAACATCCCGGCTGTGAAGGCGTCGCGCAATCTCAATGCTGTCCTTGGTATGTTGCAACGCACGCTGACGAATTGCAGGATCAGGATTGCCGAATGAGCCGTATTTATATTCCTGGTCCTGGAAGAGGTTAGGATTGATCGAACCAGGCAGAACCCGGTAACGCTCGGCGAACTTCTTGATGTCGTCTACGCTGTTGACCCCTTCGGGGCAATCCCAGAGGACGTGCAAGGCTACAGTCGGGCAGATGCCAGTGAGCAAGTAGACCTGGCCAGCGTCGCTGAACTTCTCCTCGGTTGTGGTGGCTGCGGCAGGTTGGATGAATTTTCCGAATCGTGTGCCGGTATTGGCGAAGCCCCAGGACGGCAGCTCGATGCGGAAAGATTCGAGCGCATCAAAAATCTTCTCACTCTTGTGTACGTCCATAGGGACCTCTCTTCGGAATCGAAGGTTGCAATCCTTTCCGCACAAGGTCACGAATTTCTTTCCAGAATTTGCAGTTTCACATTGCAGAACGGACAGCATAACACTCCGAAGAACAAAGGGGCAGAGGCCGAGACATTCGGCCTTCACGCTGAACATTGCGCGATTGCAGTTGCAAAGTTCCACCCGTGGCGGCGACAATCGTTCCATGGCGAAAGGCTCTCAGCAAGATGCTGCCACTTCCGCGGCCCAAGCGACCGCCCGTGGTCCTTTCTTGCCGGGAGCCATGGTCGTCGTGACGCTGGGCAATCCCCGGGACAAATTCTGGGGCGTGATTCTGGCGCTGGCTCCCGAAGGACTCAGCCTAAGTGGCGTCGAGCTGGCATCTTTTGAGGACTTTGTCGTGATTGTGAAAGATGGCGAATCGTTCAGTCCGGCGGTCGTCTTCTTCCCCATGCACCGGATCGAACGAGTCGAGCTCGATCTCCCGGACGGCAACCTGCCTTCCCTTTCGCAGCGCTTCTCTGCCAAGACCGGCCGCGAAGCCGCCGTGCTGCTGGCCTCTCACGATGTCAGCGGCTCCGGTCACCTGACCGGCTCGCTGCATTCCGGAGTCAATCCCATTGAGGACCCGGCATGAGACTGTCGCAAATCTTCACTGCGCCCAACCAACTCACGCTGCTGCGGATGGTCTTTGTCCCCTTTATCGTGATCGAACTTGTCGAAGGCCGCTATTTCTGGGCGCTCATCCTCTTCGTGATTGCCGGCTTCAGCGACGGCCTGGATGGCCTGTTGGCCCGCAAGTTGCACCAGCAGACTGTACTCGGCCAATATCTCGATCCCATTGCCGACAAGCTTTTGTTGAGCACGATGTTTCTCGTGCTCTCCATCCTGCACAAGATCCCATGGAAGTTCACGGTGCTGGTCTTCAGTCGCGATATTTCCATCCTGGCAGCCAGTGCGGTGCTGTTTGCCATCGCGGGCCTGCGCAATTTCCGCCCCAGCATTTTCGGCAAGGCAAACACTTTTTCCCAGATCGCCGCCGTCTTCTTTGTGATGCTGCTTTCCATACGCCCGACGCGCTGGGTCTGGATTACTCGTACCGTCTTCTTGCGCGCCACCTTCGCCTTCACCATCATCTCGGCGCTGCATTATGTGTTTCTCGTGCAACTCCGCCTGCGGTCGCACGCCCATGCGCTGCCTCCGCATTCTCCGCCCAACCTCCCCGCCAGTTGACCCTCTTTCTGGCGTACCCCTAGAATTGGTGGTTCATTTCTCGGCGCAGCAATCACCTTATGGCCTTACGCCTTTACAACACCATGTCCTCGCAGGTCGAGGAATTCCATCCACTCCGCGATCGCGAAGTCCGCATGTATGCTTGTGGCCCCACGGTTTATGACTACGGACACATCGGCAATTTCCGAACCTTCATTGCCGTTGACCTGCTGCAGCGATTCTTGCGCCAGTCCGGCTACAAGGTCCACTACGTCATGAACATCACCGACCTTGACGACAAGATCATCCGCAATGCGGCACGCGACAACGTCAGCGTTCAGCAGTACACCGCGAAGTACGAGAAGGCTTTTCTCGAAGACGCCGCCATGATCGGCATCGAGCAACCCAAACTGGTGCGCGCCACCGAGCACATTGCGCAGATGGCGGATTTTGTAGCCAAGCTTGTCGAAAAGGGAATCGCTTACCGTACGGACGATGGTTCGTATTACTTCCGCATTGCAAAGTTCCCACGATACGGAAAGCTTTCGAAAAAAGACTTCAGTGGGATGCTCGACGGAGCCCGCGTCGACGTGGACGAATATGACAAGGACAGCGCGCGCGACTTTGCGCTGTGGAAGGCGCCTAAGCCGGGTGAGGCCTCGTGGGACACCTCGATTGGGCCGGGACGCCCCGGCTGGCACCTGGAGTGCTCCGTCATGTCGATGCAGGAACTCGGCGAAAGCTTTGACCTGCACGCGGGCGGAGAAGATCTCGTTTTCCCACATCACGAAAACGAAATCGCGCAATCAGAGTCGCTTACAGGAAAAACATTCGCGCGTTTCTGGTTTCACGTGCGCTTCCTGCTGGTCGAGGGCGAGAAGATGTCGAAGAGCCTGGGCAACTTCTACACCCTGCGCGATCTGGTACTGAAAGGACACAAACCCTCCTCAATCCGGTATCTGCTCACGTCGGTTCCCTACCGCAATCAGCTCAACTTCACTTTCGACGGACTCAAGCAAGCCGCGGTCTCGGTCGAACGTCTGCGCGGTTTTCGCCAGCGTTTAACCGCGGGGAGTTTGCCGTCGGGGTCCAATCCGGAAATGCGATCGCTCGCCAGTGAGACCGTTGACCGCATGCGAGGAGCACTCGACGATGATCTCAACACCGCTCAGGCGCAGGCCGCCATCTTCGAGATGGTGCGCAGCGCAAATTCCGCGATTGACGCGGGTGGCCTAAAAGCCGACGATGTTCCTCCGCTGCTTGCCGCACTGGAGAAGTTTGACGAGATCTTCGCCGTACTCAAGGATGACGACGGTCCCAAGATCAAACAGGTCTTCGATTGGGCGCCCACCGAAGGCCGCGACCAAGACATCAGTGCTGGACTTCGGGAAGCCGTGCAGTCTGGTCAACTGTCTGACGCCGGCATCGAGAAGAAAATCGCCGAGATGCAGGCTGCCCGTGGCGCGCGCGATTTCAAAGCTTCAGACACCCTGCGTGCGGAGCTCACCGCCGCTGGCATTCTCATCGAGAACACGAAGGACGGCGTGCGTTGGAGAAGAAAGTGAAAGAACATTTTGTAATTGGGTAATTTTGTAATTTAGTAATTTGTGAACCGAACCGATCGCTTGGCAGGCGTAGTTTGAAGCAGAGGTTGTTAAATTACCAATTACGAAATTGCCAAATTACAAATTTTCATGAAGTCTCTCGACGAATATCTCCACGATGCCGAGCAAGCCCACGGACATCTCTGCGCCGGACAGGTTCTCGGTGTGCGGCTAGCAATGCTTGGCTTGGTTAAACTTGGCATCGAAGACCCACGCGGCAATAAGGAAGACCGCAAGCGGCTCGTCACCTTCGTCGAAATCGATCGCTGCGCCACCGACGCCGTTGCCGTGGTCACTGGTTGCCGCCTGGGCAAGCGCGCCCTGAAGTTTCGTGACTGGGGAAAAGTTGCGGCCACGTTTGTGGACGTAAGCACCGGCAAGGCGATCCGCATCGCGGCCAAAGAATCTTCGAAGGCGCTCGCCCGTCAAATGCATCCCGAGATCGCCGATAAGAACCAGCAGCAGATGCTGGCCTATCGCGAAATCACCGATGACGATCTGTTCACCACTCAGTGGGTAAAGGTCGATCTGCCGCCCGAGGAATTTCCTGGATACAAAGGTGAGCGAGTGGTCTGTCAAGCGTGCGGCGAAGGCATCAACTTCCGCAGAGAAATCCGCACCGAAGAGAAGGTACTTTGCCGCGCCTGCGCCGGGGAGCGGTACTACGAGCCAATCTAAGCCGCCTGCTCGTACGCATGTGCCAGCCGCAGAATTGTCGCTTCGTCAAAATGCTTCCCAAGAATCTGCAAACCAATCGGAAGTTTTTCTTTCGTCTCTCCGCAAGGCACCGATATCCCCGGAATCCCCGCCAAATCTGCCGTGACCGTGTAGATATCCGCCAGGTACATGGCCAGCGGATCGTTCGATTTCTCTCCTAATTTAAACGCCGCCGTCGGACTCGTCGGCGTAACGATCGCATCCACCTTGCCGAACGCCTCCTCGAAATCTCGCGTCAACAACGTACGCACCTTCTGCGCCTTTAGGTAATACGCATCGTAATAGCCCGCGCTCAGCGCATAGGTGCCGAGCATAATGCGGCGTTTCACCTCGGCGCCGAAACCTTCATCACGGCTGCGCCGATACATCTCGGAGAGCGACTTCACTCCCGGCGCGCGATAGCTGTACCGCACTCCGTCGTAACGGGCCAGGTTCGAAGACGCTTCCGCAGTTGCGATCAAGTAATAAGTCGGAATCGCATACGGCGTGTGCGGCAACGAAACCGGCACAACTTCGCAGCCCAGACTTTTCAACTTGTCGATGGCTGACTCCACTGCATGGCGAACTTCATCGTCGAGACCCTCGCCGAAATATTCTTTCGCCACGCCCAGCCTCAGCCCGCGCACGGGCTTGTCCAGCTCGGCAACGTAGTCCGGCACCGGCAAATCGGCCGACGTTGAATCCATCGGATCGCGCCCTGCAATCGTACGCAGCACAATCGCGGCGTCCTTCACCGTCCTGGCCAATGGTCCGATGTGATCGAGCGATGATGCAAACGCAATCAGGCCGTAACGCGAGACGCGTCCATACGTCGGCATCAAACCCACCACGCCGCAGAACGATGCCGGCTGCCGGATCGATCCTCCCGTGTCTGAACCGAGCGCGACCACAGCCATGTCCGCAGCCACGGCCGCTGCTGAACCGCCTGAACTTCCTCCCGGCACGCGGCTCAAGTCGCGCGGATTGTGCACAGGATGAAACGCCGAGTTCTCGTTCGAAGAGCCCATGGCGAACTCGTCGCAGTTCGTCTTGCCCAGCACCACCGCGCCCGCCGCTTCCATGCGTGCCACCGCCGTGCAATCATAAGGAGGAATGTAGTGGCTCAAAATCTTTGACCCCGCCGTGGTGCGCACTCCGCGCGTCGACATCACATCCTTAATCGCGACCGGCACGCCCGCCAACGGCGGCAACGGCTTGCCCTCGGCAGCCATGTGGTCGATGCGATCCGCCTGCTCCAGCGCCCGCTCTTTGCAGAGCGTGAGGAATGCACCGATCTCTCCATCTTCTTTCTGTATGCGCGCGTAGTGCGCCTCGGCGAGCGCGAGCGCGGTCGTCTTGCGCTCCTGCACGCCGGAGCGCGCGGCGTCGATGGTGAGTGAAGTCATATCCATGGAAAACTTGAAGTGGCGAGTCACCCTGCGTCGCAAGCTGACCACTGGACACTGGCCGCTGACCTATCTCTCAATCACCTTCGGCACTCGGAAGAACGTCCCATCCGCGTCCGGAGCATTTTCCAGCGCCGATTCCTGGGACAACGACTTCCGCAATCCCTCTGGCACATCTTCGCGGCTGGCGTAGGCGAATCGTTCGCTGCCCTGTTTCGATTCGTCGACACCGTGGCGGTCCGACACCTGCGCCATCGGCTCGACGTTCGCCGTATCCAGTTCCTCGAGCCTCTCGATGTAATCGAGAATCGAATTCAGATCCCGCAGCATGCCGCCGCGCTCTTCCCCGGAAAGCTCCAGGTTGGCCAAATCGGCAACATATGCGACATCTTTCTCTGTAACTTTCATTTTCTATGACTCACTGTGCTGGAAAACAGCAGCGGAAGGAATGGACTGTTCAACCTTGCCGAATCACAAACTCAATCCTGTCCACTTTTTGTCCAGCGTAACGATTTATCGTGGCGAGATAACGCGGGGCCACGCTCTGCATCTCGCGCCTCCACCCGGCATCGGGAACCTCTACGCGCAGCACGTTGCCGATAAATTCCAAAGCCCGCGTGCGCTCGGCCACTAGCGATCCGCAAACCAGGGGCCACGCAAGCAGGGGGGCTTCATCCTGCGGCACGCGCCGCAGTGAACCCAGCACAATCTTTTCCAGTCCCGCACCTGCCTGCTCCATGCAACTCCTCTTAGGACTAGTCTGGCGCACTCGCGCGACCACCAGAGGTTTCGATTCTAGCACCACAGTAGCGCTTCCGCGGGCGTTCAGCAGGGCGCCGTCAAAGGGGGAACTCACGCTCCACGAACTCGAGCGCCTGGTCACGGGAGAGCAATCGCCCTTCGAGTTGAGCATCTTCCACCGCTTCCAGAATCTCGCGGAACCTGGGCCCCGGCGCGTACCCGGCAGCGATCAGGTCGTCGCCCGTAACTAGCGCTGCTGGCCTTATCTCCGCCGGAGGAATCTCCGCGAGCTTCTTCTGGATCAACTGATACGTGCTCAAGTTGCCGTGACTGGCCAGGCTGTCGGCGCGGTGCAACGCGAGATGTTCGTCGAAGCCGGGCATGCGCAGAAACTTCTTCAGCGTCGACTCCTTCATGCGCGTGACATGCCCAAAGCGCATGTGATTGTCGACCAGCGCAAGCACCTGTTCCGTGTCGTCGCTGGAGAACCGCAAGCGCCGGCAGATTTCTTCCGCAATCTTCACGCCCACACCCACGTGCCCATCGAACCGGATGCGATCGGGCGCCGCCCGGAACGTCGCCGGCTTGCCCACATCGTGCAGCAGGGCGCCCCAAGCCAGCGCCGCAGAACAAGGATGGGGCAGATTCTCTAGCAGCAGCAGCGTGTGCACAAACACGTCGCCTTCCGGATGAAACTCACTCGGTTGCTCGACTCCCTTCATGAGCGAAATCTCCGGCAACACTTCCCTCAATAGCCCGCTCTCATCCAACAGAAGAAAGGCGCGCCGAGCATGGCCCTCGGTGAGCATCTTCGTGAGTTCGTCGCGAACCCGCTCGCGCGAGACGACTTGAATCCCTTGCGCAAGCCGTTGAATCGCGGCTAGCGTCTCCGCTTCAATCGCATACTCGAATCGCGCCGCAAAGCGCACCGCCCGCAGCATGCGCAATTTGTCTTCCGCAAAGCGCCGCTCTGGATCGCCGATGGTGCGGATGATGCCTGCTTCCAGGTCCTCCCGCCCAGCCACAAAGTCGAGCACCTCGCCAGTCGTTCCTCCGACAAAGGGATCAAGCAGCATGCCGTTGATGGTAAAGTCCCGGCGGACAACATCCTCGCGTGGATCCTCGCTGAATCGCACTTCGTCGGGACGGCGTCCGTCGGAGTATCCCAGATCACTGCGAAAGGTCGCCACCTCCACGGCGTGGGACTTCTGCAGGACATTTTCGTCCGACCCGCGCTGTTCCTCCGGCAGTGGCACCAGCACCACTCCAAACTGTGCACCGACGGCGTAGGTGTCGGGAAGGATCTCCATGACTTTCGCTGGCGTCGCGCTGGTTGCGATGTCGTAATCCGCAGGCTCGCGTTTCAGCAAGAGATCGCGCACACATCCGCCCACCAGGTAGGCCTGAAAGCCTTGCTGACGCAGGGTCTGGATGATCGAGATGGCAAAAGCCTTGGACATGAAGCGCTGCTGGAGAATTGCATGGACCGCTCGACTTAGAGATGCCAGAGAGGCTGCTCTTTCTCACTCACGGAGCGCTGCGCTCGACCCCGGCCTCTTCTTTCTTGATCGTCTTGCAAGCCCAAGCCATGCGGGGCGTATTGTGGGCGATGCCGAACTGTCCCTTTGCGTTCAGCACGATGATGCCGCCATGCCCATTCAATCGCTGCTTCAAATAGTTCATCGCTTCCTGCGCCGCCCACTCCGGAAGATTCCCCGCGGCTACGCGGTCAGCCGTCCACTTGGCCAGCACCAGCTTCATAATCGGCTCGCCCCAGCCCGTAGTCGAGACGGCCGCGCTCAAATTGTCCGCGTAACAACCGCACCCGATCAGTGACGAGTCGCCCAGCCTTCCCGGAGCCTTGTTCAAGGTCCCACCCGTGGAAGTTGCCGCCGCGATGTTACCGTCGCGATCGAGCGCGACCGCGCCTACCGTGTCGTGCGAGACCGTAGGCGCAAACAACTCGTTCCCATCTTTCGCGAAATCACGCCCCGCCGCCTCCCGCTGATACTCCCGCAGTCGTTCCACCTCGCGTTCGATCACCAGTTCTTCGTTCTTGCACAACTCCACGCCATGCTCGGCCGCAAAACTCTCCGCCCCTTCGGCCACAAAATACACATGCGGACTCTCACTCAGAATCTTCCGCGCCGCGCGCACTGGATTGCGCAATCGCTCCACGCATCCCACGCCTCCGGCCCGCAGCGTCGCCCCATCCATGATCAGCGCATCCATCTGCACCCGGCCGTCGCGGTTCAGAAAACTTCCACGCCCCGCATCGAACGTTTCGTCGTCTTCCATGATGACGACGGCCTCCTCGATGGCATCCAGCGCCGCGCCGCCGCGTTCCAGCACCCCCCACCCCGCCGCCAGAGCGTTGCGTACGCCATGCAGATGGCCCTCCACCATGTCATCGGGTATGGCCCAGGCGCCGCCGTGAACAACAAGAACAGGATCAGTCGGCAAAAAGGAATTCTCCAGAGATTTTTCGTTATACAAACCGAAGCCACAGTTTAGCATTCCGCAGAGCGGCGAACGCCCACGTCGGGGGAAGCCGGACGTCAGCTCGAGGCACCACCTTTGTGCCGCTTGACAATGTTTCCCTGACGCGTACACTTGCGCCTCAATACGCGCTTCCCCCGGAGGAAAGACAATGAATCTCCGGAACGCGTTCTTAGTGCTATTCGCGGGACTGTCCTTGACGCTGGCTTGGGGCCAGCAAGCTACGGTTTCGACGGCTGACTCGCAGGGTCAAGTCGCAGAAGCCGCCGCAGATGTGTCGCCTTCTAACGGTGAGGGCAAGCCGGGAACGGTGAAGGTTTTCTTCACCGGCTTTTTGCTGGGATATTACCGGCTGCCGCAATGGCAGAGCGCCGACTTCGAACCAGAATGCCCCAGCCCGGACGCAGAGAACCAAACCTGGAGGAGCGATCTAAGACTACAAAGCACTGACCCTGATTCTCCCGCCAAGCAATTCATAGACTTACTCAAGAGCGGGAAAAAAGATGGCGCCAAGGTTTCCGAGCCCCGTAAACCCGACGACCTCCTTGTCGGCATGGGCGACAACTTCGCTGTGGCTCTCGAGGCCCGAGCCTATCGCCCACATAAAGACAAAGTCTGGCAGCTTAGTGCCAAGTCGCGCGACGTGCAAGATTGGCCGCCCAAGAATCATCCCCCTGTCGGCGACAACGTCATCGGCGACAACGTCGGCTGCTTCCTTTATCAGGCTGGTTACGATGCCGTAGTCCCCGGCAAGAACGATTTCTACTTCGGCCCCGAGCGTCTCCGGCGTATCGCAGATCGTTTGGCTACTGCGCCGGTTATCGTCGACGGCAACCTGCATCCCATTCTGCATCCCGTAAGAGTGCTGGCCGCCAATCTCGTCTTGAAGACCGATCCAGTGAACAAGCCTCCCGCCATCCTCGATTCCGACAAGCGAGAGCTCAAGTTCGTACCTGGCTTGCCCAGCGGAATCAAGTCGCTTGATGCTAAGGATAACGGCACCTTGATGCCCTTCACCCGCCGCCTTCGCTTCCAATTTCCGTCCGAGAAGACTCCGAACCCGTCTCTGTTCCTCTGCCCTGTGGCCAGCGACCAGGGCTTGGACGCGCTGAATCCTACGAGCGAAATCTGTCGGAAGAGAATGTTGTCTGCCTCCGCCTTCGCCTGGACCGTCGAAAAAAAATCCTCACAAACTCCGCAAAGCCAACCAACCGATGGGGATGATGCTCAAACCCCTCAAACTCGGGATTTCACTTTGCCCGATGATTGGCTACCCGAAAAGCCTGGCGCTCCGGGAACCCTCTTTGGCTTGTGCGCAAGAAGGGAGCAACAAAGAGATGCCAAGCCCTTGCCTCCCAACCAGGAATACTATTGCCTGCGACTCACCATCGCCGAACCCTTGTTTGGAAAACTTACAGACCCCCCATATGTCGTCAAGCCGGTTACTCAGGCAGATGGATCTACCGCCTATGCCGTTATCGTTGGCATCGTGGACCCCGATCTGGCCTCGTTAGTCGGGCGCGACAACCTCTCGTGGCGCAACCAGCAGCCGGAACTGGAGCCAGGAAGGACCACTTCGGCGGCGAAGATCGCTCGCGAAGGCAAAGAAGCCTACAGCACCGCGGTCAACGCCATGGATCCTGCTGCCACCATCGCGCTGGCTTTCCGGCACTTCGATCTAGTGGGCAGGAACTTCAACTCGGACGGCACTCGCAGAGAGCATCCCATCCCGCAGGACGCGAAGATCTTCAAGGTTCTGCTGGCTCAGATGGAGCGCGGCAAAGCCGAAACCTTAGGCGCGAATCTGGCAACCACCAGCCTGAGTGGAACGCCCTTGAATTTCGATCTGGTCTTTTCTTCGGCCACCGATTTTTCCGCGGCCACCGCAGATGAGCAAGTGTCCCTTGATCCAGTTCCTGTACTCGACATCAAAGATAACCAGAGCGGCACGCAGCCGCCACCCTTCCGACAATTTGTGGTGGCGCCTTGGCGAGCCTATGACTATTCGAATCACAGGTTGCCTGATCCCTTGCGAATGGTCTCTCTGGCCGACACCTGCGCTGCCAATGTCTGCACAAAACGAGATGTTGCTATCGACGGACATTGGAAAGTCAAATTCCCTCTGCCGGCAACCGTCAGTCAAAAGCATCTGAAAGACGCTTACGACAATATAGGGCAAGTCTACATTGAGCAGAACCGCTACTGGCCTCCACCCGATTCTCAGCCAGGCGGTAAGAGCACTCCCTCCGAGCCACCCTCAAATCCCTTTCAACTCGCCGTCCTCGACACGTTGCGAAATAAGACCGGCGCCGACGTAGCAATGCTGCAAAAGCGCGACTTCTACTGGGGACCGTTCTACACTCCGCTGCTTCAAACCAGGCCGCGTTACCCGAATGGCGTACTCCTGGATTCCATCCTCTGGACCGGAGACTACCTGCAGGTGCTGACTGTTCGAGGAGACACGCTGAAGAAGGTGCTTGATGACTCTGACAAACTGGATGCCTTGGACGCGCAAGCCTCCAACCCTTCCACAGAAACCTATCGCGGCCTGCTTACCTGGGGCATCCAAAAGACCCACGATAAGCAGTACCTGGTAGACGGCGCACAACTGGATCCCAACCGGCTTTATACCGTGGCCACCAGCAACCACATCAGTGCGGGAGATACTGGTTACCCGGAGTTGGCCGATCCCCAGTTCGCCGACGCCAGGCTTCCGCGGGGTCCAAAGTCCCAGCCCGAAGGCACGAAGTCTCAACGCATCAGTTCCATCATTTGCGATGCGTTCCATGGCGATGACTGCTTGGACGGTCCTGGATTAGCGTTTGCCACCATCGAGCGGCTTCCATCCCAGCTCGAACCTAAACTCTCAGCGCGGCTAAATGCCTGGGGCCGGACCTTTACGGCTCGCCCCGAACTCGAGACGGACAGCGCCAGCCAGGTCGACTACTTGGCCCAGCTCAATCCCACATGGCGGTTCTCTCTAAAGGACCTCTCGTTGAACCTAAGCGGCGTCCGTAACAACCTCAGCGAAGTTCAGCGCTCCACCGAACTCGCCGCCGTCACCGAATCCAGCGCGGCCAACCCCAAGAATCATGCCATCGACTACTCCTCTCATGTGGAGTTCGTGCGCAGCAGCAGGCGGCTGGACGAATTTATCCGCGGGCTCGCGCTCTACAAAACTACCGTCACCGCAACCACCCAAACCCTCACTCTCCTCCCCGGCCAGACCACTCCACCCACGGTCGGTGCTCTGCCCCTGATCTCTCGGAGCAAGAACCAGGGTGCCGTCGACGCGGGATTCTTCCTTCACCGGTTGCACAAGTATGACTCCAGGTGGGGGCTGGTGTACGAACCCTTTCATTTCGACACACCTTTGTATCGCGTAGAGTTGCCCGTCAACGCCTTCTATAGCCACACTACGGATCAGCTGATAAATCCCGGATTCAATCTGAAACTTGATCGAGACCGGAGGTTTCTACAGCGCCTCGGCTTCCGCGCAGAAAGTAGCCAAAGTTCGGTAGAGATAGGCATTGAAGCAGGATGGGAACAGAACGCTCTGCATGAAGTATCCAGCAATATTGGAGAATGTCAGGCCTTAGCAACTCTCACTCTAAGTTCCTGCCTCAAAACCTTTCAGCAGACACCGGGCTTCCTTTTTGGCAGCCTTCTGCAGTTGAATGGCACTCGCAAGAACAATGGCGCCTACGTCAACCTGGACTGGAGCATTCCGCTTATCTGGAAATTTTCCTTCCGCACCGAGGACTACGGGGAGTACTACAGTCCCGCCCACCTCGACAACAGCACCAATACTCTCTATCGCAACGATGCCAAAGAAACCCTTAAGTTTACGGTGTTGCCCAACCTGACTCTCGGCCCCGGCCTCGAAAGGTTCGACTATGAAAACAAGGTAGAACGCGTCCATTTTCGCACCTGGTCGCCCGTGTTCAACGTGACCTATAGCTTCGACAAGTATTCGGGAGGAGATTGGAAGAGATCACTGGGCTACAGTCCCAGCGCGGCAGGAGCCGCGCCAAAATAGCTTGCAAAGATACCTTTGCGATACGTTATATCTTCACTTATGCCGCCTGCCCCGCCTTGGCCGCCGCGGGCGCGTCCTGCGTTCTGGTCCAGGTGTAGCGCATGCGGTGAATCACGGTGATGGTCGACAGTACCGCAATCACCCACAGCACCGGCGCCATGCGATTGAAGAGGGCGCCGATGATCACCAGCACCAGCCGCTCCGGACGCTCCATAAATCCCACCCGGCAGGATCCGATCAGCGACTCGGCGCGGGCGCGCGTGTAACTCACCATGATGGCGCTAACCATGACGAAAGCAGTGAGCACAACGTAGAAGAACCGGTCACCGCGCGCATAGAAGACCAGAAGGCCCAGGAACTGCGAAGCGTCGCTGTAGCGGTCGACCACCGAATCGAAGAATGCACCGAAGCGCGTGACCCGGTTGGTGGCGCGCGCCACTTGCCCATCCACCAGATCGAAGAAGCCCGAGCCGATGATCACCAGGCCAGCGTAAAAGAACAGTCGCCGCTGCGTCACGGCCGTGGCCGAGCCGAACAGGACTGCGGCCCAAGTGTTCACTAACAGTCCCATAAAAGTGAGCACGTTGGGATTGATGCGCGACAGCGCCAGCCAGCGAACGATGGTATCGAGCAACACTCCGCAGGCCCGGCCGAAGGCGCTCGTCCACGACATTGACATTCAGGCGCCCGCCTTTTCGGGATCCACTTCGTCGTGCACGGTGCTCAGGCTTAAGATTTCCAGTTCGCGCTTGCCGTTGGGCGTGATCACCGTGGCTTCCTCGCCTACCTTCTTGTTCAGCAGGGCGCGGCCAATGGGCGAGGTGGTCGAGATCTTGCCCGCGCCCACGTCGGACTCTTCGCTGGTCACAAGCTTGTATTCGATTTCTTCATTCTTCGTGCTGTCGAAAACCTTTACTGTGGAACCCAGCCCCACTTTGTCCTTGGGGATGTTGTTCATGTTGGTCAACGACAAGTCGGCGAGACGCTTGCCGAGCTGGCGGAAGCGCGCCTTGACGAACTCCTGGCGCTGCTTGGCCATGTGNNTACTCGGCGTTCTCGCTGAGGTCACCCAAAGCCGCGGCCCGCTTGATCTCTTTGGGCAGCTCGTGGACCAGTTCGTGCTCGAGCGCGTCGACTTCTTCCTGCAGTTTCCTCTTGAGTTGATCAGTCTGCATACGGGTACAGCCTTTGAGATTATAAACCTGTTGTGAACGCGGCGTGTAAGCGCGCACGACCGAGAATCCGGCACTTCGGGGGGTGCCCCATTCAAGCCGTCCTTTGGCTTGAGTGGGGCAGTTCCACCCCCAGCCCGTAGGGGCGGACGCATTCGTCCGCCCCGCGAGCGAAGCGAGCGTGCACGCTCCGGCATATGACGACGTACCCGTAAACCCCAAGCCCGAAACCGCGCCACGACGATCCGTATCAGGGCACGCATTCATGCGTGCCGCAAGCGCCCCGCTATCAGCACGCCATCAGAGCTTGCGAAAAAACTCATGATCCGTATCAGGGTATGCCTTCAGGCATACCGCAAGCGCAGCGTTATCAATCGCGCCTTTAGGCGCTGCCTCGCGATGGAGTTTCGCTGCGGGCCGCTAGACGCCGCAGCCCGGAACCTGCCACGCACCGGCCCCAAGGCTGACTCGAAGACCCGTCGGGGGCTGGCCCATCTTCGCCGGGCGCCATCCCCAACTATGGCTGCCCCAGCTTTGCTGGTTTTGCAAAGCTGGGCACCACGACCCTCGCCCCCATGTTCATTCGTCACATACTCGACCTTGCATCCTGTGCTAAATCTCGCTGGTGGCCAACAAACTCCGTCGCTACTACGGCGCGGGATATCTCCACTTCATCACCACGAGCTGTTATCGCCGCCTTCCGCTGCTCGAACGTCCGCAGCATCGTGATCTGCTGCTGGAAGTGCTCGAACGCGTGCGCCTGCGGTACCAGTTTGTTGTCGTGGGCTACGTGATCATGCCCGAGCACATGCACCTGCTGCTGAGCGAGCCCGAACGCGGCGATCCGTCAAAAGTGATGCAGGCAATCAAGCAGGGGTTCGCGCGACTGCTCCTGCGCCAGCGGCGCGCCGCCACCCACCCGCCGGCCAATGATCCGCAGCAGGGCAGCCCGTGGGACACGGCCATCGACCGCGGGCACATCTGGCAAGCGCGCTTTTATGACTTCGTGGTCTACACGGAGAAGAAGCGGGCAGAGAAGCTGCGCTACATGCATCGCAATCCGGTGAAACGAGGACTGGTGCCGGAACCTCAGCACTGGGACTGGAGCAGCTACCGGCACTACGCCGACGGCGAGCGCGGCATCGTTCTTGTGAACGAGGAGCGGAAGGCCGAGCTGAAGGTCCGGAAGATCGCGTGACACGACCGCCGAGGTCGGCATCCGTGGTGCCCAGCTTTGCAAACCCGGCAAAGCTGGGGCAGCCTCTTTCGTGGCGACGTAGGCAGAAACATTAAAGATGGGCCAGCCCCCACAACCTAACCATGCGAATGGAATGCGCCGCTTCACTCGCCTCACGAACGGTTTTTCAAAGAAGATCGAAAATCACGTTGCTATGGTTGCGATCCATGCCGTGTATTACAATTTCGCCAGAATTCACAAAACGCTCAGAATCACCCCGGCGATGGCCGCAGGATTGTCGGATCATGTTTGGTCGCTGGAAGAAATAGTACAACTCGCGGCGTGAGTCAAAAACGATCATGATTTTATAGACTTACAGCGGAACCATGAACTCCAGGATTTTATCTTGAACCTGAATAATCCACAGGAAATAGATGTAAACTATTGACAACGCAAGATTAAGGGTTATGATTCGGTAACCAAACGGTTTGTAGAAACCGAAGAAAAGGAGAAAGGCAGTAGACTCCCATGGCCGACAGAAAACAGTTTCTCGGAAACATCAAGGTCAATCCAGAACTCAAGAGGGTGCTGGAAACCTCGCGCGGCAAACAAGTGACGGAAGATGAGTTGCAGGAACAGCGAATCAGTTTCGCTTTCGGCAACGCACCAGCCAGCGCCGAAAACATCACTAAGGACAGCGTTCGCCAGACTTCCAAGAGAGTGCGTCTACTCATATAACCCACAATAATCGTGGCCTGCCGTAAAAAGCAGGCCATGAGCAAACAAAATGTCTGTCCGCGAAAAAGACGATCCCGTTCTGTTCCAGCGCATTCAAGAGCAAAACCTGCTACGCCAGTATGATCTTCTCTCAAATTGCGTAGAAATTGGCCTCAAGAAAGGAATTGAGGCATTTGATAAATACACTCTGTGGGCCTTGAATTACGCTGCGGTTTCCAATATCGCGCAATTTGGTGGTCGTTTTCGAGAGGAACCTGTCTATGTGGGCGACCACATCCCACCCCATTTTAAGGAAGTCCCGCACCTAATGGACCAGTTTTTCTCCTTCATTCACGAAAGCTGGACACTGGATGGAATTGGAGACCACCCAACTTGGCTTGCCGGGTACGCACTTTGGCGGCTGAACTGGATACATCCATTTGTCGAAGGTAATGGTCGTACTGCGCGGGCCGCTTGCTACTACCTGATTAGCCTGAAGCAGAACAAAATACTCACTGGCAAAAGGATTGTTCCAGAACGTATTCGAGAGGACCGCAAGCCTTACTACGCAGCGCTGCGAGCAGCCGACCGCGCTTGGGATGAAGGGCATCTTGATCTTTCGATTATGGCCGACTACCTAGAAGGTCTTCTCTATGGCCAACTCACCGAAGAATAATTCAAACTGAGACACTACCGAACCGTACAAATCCTCGGACAGGCGCTGACCGGAACAACCAGCGTCACATTTAACGGTGTCCCTGCNNATCAGCCGATTCCATCAGTGGGCGGGTGGCCCACTCAAGCCGTCCTTCGGCTTGACTAGGAGCGTCCCAATCCGCCGTCAGCACCGCTTCCCTCCCTCCGGCTTCGCCCGCAGCAAACCCCACGCTTCCCTATATCCCTCGTACAGATACCGATCTTTCAACACGGGCCGCACCGGGCATAGCATCGGCCCTTTCTTCAAGTGATCCCCATTCACCAGCGCCCGCGCCGGAATCAGGTACCACGCATCCTCGGGGACGATGCACGCCGCGAAGAAATCGACCTGCTTCAGCGTGTAGGGCGAACTGCGGCGGTTGCGCTCAAAGTGACATCGGTATCCCGTGCCTACGCGAGAGACGGTCGATTTCACCTGGACCCGCACGATGCGGCTGCCAAAATTGATGGCGACATCGAACGGCCGAGAATCTCCCCACGGCTTCAGCAGCTTGTAGCCGTGGCGCATCGCTTCGGCCATGAAGCGCAGCTCGATCCACTCTCCCCGCTCCTTGAAAGTCTTGAAGGCCCTGAATCCGTCCATTCCGCTCCTGTCCTGTAACCGGGATGCTCCGCCCAAAAGAAAAGGCGCGACCCATGGGCCGCGCCTTCTTCAATCAACATGTTTTCCTAAAGTTTTATCCTATAATTACATTATATCAAGCCGCAGCGGGTAAATGCGTCATACTTTCGAAAATATTGTTTCAATGTTGTCAGCAACTTAAGCCCGCTTGTTGACTACTTGGCTATTGACAGCTTTTCGGGGCTTCCCGCTTCGGGAGGAAAACGCCTCTCCGCCCCGACATTTGGTACAGACGTCACATCCCTCCCGCCCTGATCCGGATACAGTGAACCTGGGGGTTTCCCTTTGCTCACTGGATGTATGCTTTCACGACGCTCGCTTTCCGGACGGCCCACGCGCGCGCTGCTCCGCTTTCTAGACTGGCTGGCGGAGCATACCTTGCCGGCGCAGAAGATTGCTGCCCATCACCTCACCGGTCGGCGCGGCGAAGAGGCGGCGTACTTCCATCTGAGGAAACTGGGCTACACCATGGTGGCGCGAAACTTCCGGTCGCCGCGCTGCCGCGGAGAGATTGACCTGATCGGCTGGGAGAATGATGTCCTTTGCTTTGTGGAGGTTAAGACGCGAAGCACGCACGATGTGAAGCCCGGGGAAGCGGCCGTGGACCGGCATAAGCGGCGGGAGGTGGCAGCTGTGGTAAGAGAGTACCTGCGGCGCTTCCCACCTTCGTGCCAGTGGCGCTTCGATATTGTAAGCGTATACTACGGACATTCGAAAGCCCGCCAGCCCCAGATCGAAGTGTTTCGTAATTCCTCCCTGACGGTTTAGAATGAAAGTTTCGTCCATCCTACGTAAAGAGGTTGAGTGAGTGCCTGACCTGAGAAAAGACCCAATTGTTGGCCGCTGGGTGATTATTTCCACAGACCGAGCGAAGCGTCCTACTGATTTTGCCCGGGAGAATGTGAAGTTGAAGGGCGGCTTCTGCCCCTTTTGCTACGGGAACGAGGGCAAGACGCCTCCGGAGATTCAGGCCTATCGTCCGGGATCGAATGGCGGCCCGGCCTCGCAGCGGGATACCCCGGGATGGACAGTGCGGGTGGTGCCAAACAAGTTTCCGGCATTGGGCATTGAAGGTACGCTGAACCGGCAGGCCGAGGGTATGTTCGACCGGATGAACGGCATCGGGGCGCACGAAGTAATCATCGAAACTCCGGACCACACTGCGAGCCTGGCAACGCTGCCTCCGAAACGGATTGAAGACGTGCTGTGGACGTTTCGGGACCGCATCCTCGATCTGAAGAAAGACCGGCGCTTCAAGTACATTCTGCTCTTCAAGAACCACGGCGAGGCCGCTGGCGCGTCGCTGGAGCACGCGCACTCGCAACTGATCGCCCTGCCGATTCTTCCCATCAACGTGGTCCAGGAACTGGAAGGCGCCAAGCAGTATTACCTGTACAAAGAGCGCTGCGTCTTCTGCGATATTATTAGACAAGAGACGGAAAATGGAAGCCGCGTGGTGGCGGAGAATGAAGATTTCCTGACCATTGCGCCTTATGCGCCTCGATTTCCATTCGAGACATGGATTCTGCCGAAGCAGCACGAGTCGGCGTTTGAGAACTCGTCGTCGCACATGTTTGAAAACTTGGCCAAGGCGCTGAAGACGCTGCTGATCAAAGCCGATCGAGTGCTGGATAATCCGCCCTACAATTTGGTGATCCACACTTCGCCGGCACAGGATCCGACCAACGATCACTATCACTGGCATCTGGAGTTCATGCCGAAGCTGACCAAGACTGCGGGATTTGAGTGGGGCACGGGTTTTTACATCAATCCCACGCCGCCGGAGGAAGCGGCGAAGTTCCTGCGCGAAGCCAGCGTGGAAGAGCCGGTTCCGGCGAGTGTCGGGTAGGAAAAGCGGTTAGATTTCAGGCAAGAAAAAGGTCCAGGCAAGAAAAATAGGGCACAGCCAGAGCGCTGTGCCCTTTGCAGTTGGAGAGAGATGCTGATGGCCGCGGGCGAAAAGGGCCTAGGACGAATGCGTCCGGTGCTACATGCGGGTCCCGCTGAAACAACAGCCTGGCAAGATTAAGTTGGGCTGGAATGCGAATTGTCATGAAAATGTAAAAAGATTGCCCGAGGAGGAATGGGGCGAACTGGCGGAAGCGGATGGCGAATGACTTTTGGGTAGAGGTGCAGTTTGGCTTACCGCGTTGGGCCGGCTAAGCGGGAGATCCCTTCGGCTTCGCTCAGGGCAGGCTCTTCGCTNNATGTCTTCGGCGTCGTCCCAGGTTAAGGATTTAGGCATGGAGGAGTTCCTCGGAAACCAGCAATTGGCAATTAGTGTTGAGCCCCCAACGACGTAGCTGAGGTTAACCGATATCCTGACCGGCTAAATGCCAACCGCTAATTGCTAACTGCTCAATGGTGTTCTTCCGAAATGTAATTACGGTTCCAGGCTGGGATCTCGACGACCACTTTACCTGGCTTCNNTTGCCGCCGCAGGCGTGGTCGAGAGTTACGCCGTAATTGAGCGCGATATCGAGAATCGACTCTTCCTTGCCGTGATCTTCGTAAGGCAGCTTGCCGTGCTCATACTGCACAGTCTTGCCTTCGGGCAGGAATGTGAGCTGCACGGTGTTTTGCTGAACCGGGTTTTCGCCGATCGTGTTTTCGCCGGGAGCTTCTTCGGTGGCTGTGCCGGCGGATTGTGATTTTTCTTCTGACATGTTCTCCTCAACCATTCTTGCCATCTCAGCGGCTAAAGCCGCTTCTTCTTGAGTGGCACTTGCGGCACGTCTGAAGACGTGCCCTGATACGAATCGCGAACTGCTAATCGCAAATTGCTAACTGCTCCTACTCGAACTCGGCCTTCGCCATGGGATGGGGCGCTGTGGGGCCTTCGCCCATGTCGGCTTCGTCCATGGTTTTGCCTTTTAATACGGTGGAGACGGCGCTATCCATCATTAGTTCTGCCAACCGCGTCGTGCCCTGATTCAGCGCGTCGATGGCTTTTCGAATGGCCTGGTAATCGTCTTCGGTCTTTACCGCGATCAAGGCTTTCTCCATCTTCGCAATCTTCTTCTTCTCGTCGGTGGTGAGGTGGCCCCAGGCCGGGCTCTTCTTGCCTTTGTCGAGCGCTGCCAGGATGGTGGCGGCCTCGTTGCGCGCTTCGATGACCTGGCGTTGCCGAAAATCCTCTTCCGCGCTGTCGAAAGAATCGAGGATCATGCCTTCGACCTGCTCGTCGGTGAGGCCATAGCTGGGCTGGACCTGAATCTCCGCCTCTTTGCCGCTGCGCTGCTCCCGCGCCGAGACGTGTAGGATGCCGTTGGCGTCGATGAGGAACTTGACCTCGATGCGCGCCATTCCCGCAGCCATCGGGGGGATGCCCTTGAGATCGAAGCGCGCCAGCGAGCGGCAGTCTTTCGCCAGCTCGCGCTCGCCTTGCAGAACATGAATCGCAACGTTGGCCTGGCCGTCGACCTGCGTGGTGTAGAACTGCGTGGACGACGCGGGGATGGTTGAATTGCGGAGAATAATTTTGTCGGTCACACCGCCCGCGACTTCAATGCCCAGCGAGAGCGGCGTGACATCGAGCAGCAGCATATTTTCGGTGGCTTCAGAGCCGCCGCCTAGAATATTGGCCTGCACCGCCGCGCCTAGAGCGACAACTTCGTCGGGATTCAAACCGGTGTGCGGCTCGCGGTGAAAGAGTTCTTTGACCAAAGCCCGAACCTTGGGGATGCGCGTGGACCCGCCGACCAGGACGACTTCGTCAATCTGTTCGGGCTTGAGGCCAGCGTCTTTCAAAGCCTGCTTGCAGGGACCGATGGTGCGGTCGATGACGGGTTGGATAAGTTGTTCGAACTGCTCGCGCGTGATTTCGCGCAGGTAGCGCTGGCCGCCGGGCAATTCGACATCGAGCTTGACCGAGGGTTGCGACGAGAGTGCAATCTTGGCTTCGATCACGGCATTGCGAATGGCTTGCACGGCCTCGGCGTTGCTGCGTAGGTCGAGACCGAGATCGCCAAGAGTGTCGTCGAGGGCAATGGTGATCAGCAGATTGTCGATGTCGTCGCCGCCGAGATGCGTGTCACCGTTGGTAGCGATGACTTCGAAAATTCCATCGTGCAGCTTGAGAATGGAAATGTCGAAGGTGCCGCCGCCGANNTGCGCTTGAGCTGGCGGAGAATGAGAGCCGAGATTTCCGGAGGCGTAAAGGTCCTCTCGCCAAGTCTGATACGCAGGACTTCGCCGGCTTGCAGGTCCTCGGCGAGACGAAACGGGAAGAACTTCAATTCTTCCCGAATGTCGTCGACCCCGCGTCCCATCAGGCGTTTGATCGAATAAACCGCACGTTCCGGCGTCTCGGTGAGGTGTTTGCGAGCGGCGTTGCCGATGATGGGCTGATTGTTCTCATCGAGCGCGACAACCGAAGGTACAAGGTTCGAACCGTCGTCGCCGGGAATGACGACAGGGCTCTCCCCTTGCATGAAGGCCACGAGAGAATTCGTGGTGCCCAGGTCGATGCCGACGATGCGATCAGAAGACATTTAGTAATTTGGTAATTTAGTAATTTTGTAATTGAAAAACGCGGCTCTGGGTTTCAAATTACTCAATTACTAAATCTCCCAATTTCTCAATTTTCCAGAACTTCGTTCACATCCCGCACCAGATTTCGGATGTAGTTGCGGCGGTTCAGCAAGCCCACCATTTTGTCGCGCTCCTGCTTGCGCTCTTCTTCGGAGACGGGCTGACCGTTGTGCGCACGCTGGATCATTCCATCCCACATTTCCCAACGATACTTTAACTCGCGCAGGAGCTCTTCCTGTTTCTGTTCGAGTTCAAGTTTCTGCCGGCCGATTTCTTCCGTCAGGGCAGGATCATCCTCACCCATCTTTTTTTGCGTGCGTAATTCTTCGAGCTGCAGATTCAGCTCAAAAACTTCTTCCAGTAAATCGGGTGGCACGATCTGCTTCTTGAGTTGCCCGGTGGAGCGCGCCTGCTCCGTCGCCGACTTCGATTGCTCTTCGAGTTCGACGCCTTCCAGTTTGAGAAGATACTGGGTGCGCTTGATCGGGTCTTTCAAGGTGCGGTAGGCGTCGTTGAGCAGGGAACTCTGTTGCAGGCTCCATTCCTGCTCCTGGCTGCCGGCCTGGACGCTGAGATCAGGATGCAGCTTGCGGCTCAATTCGTAAAAGTCCTTCTCCAGAGCGGCGACATCGAGATTCAACTTGCGGGGCAGGGCGAAGAAGGTGAAATAGTCCACCGGAGCGGGAGGCTGAACCTTGCCGCAGGACTCGCAAAAGTGTACGGCGCGCATGGTCCCGCACGACCAGCAGGATTGCGTTTCCTCCGGTGCGGGCTTTGCGGTAATGGTGGTCAAAGACGAATTGGTCATACTTCACACTTCACAACGTAGTGCTTGCAACCAGAAGAGCCGTGCCGGGCGAAACCGTGGCTTGGTGGTTAGATTTCGCGGGCAGGAATGCCCGCGCCACACAAGCTCGGCGATCACGCGGAGAACGAAGTGCCGCAGCCGCACGACTTCGTGGCCTGGGGATTCACGAAGACGAATCCCTGCTGCATCAGTGTTTCCTGGTAATCGAGGATCATGCCGTGCAGGTAGATAAACGACTTCGGATCGACGAAGACGCGCACGTCGCCGTATTGGAAGATGCGGTCGCGTTCGCGTGGCTGCGTGTCGAACCGGATGTTATAGCTGAGACCGGAACAGCCGCCGCCCTGCACACCCAGGCGCAGTCCGCCCTGCTCGGGCGAAATGCCTTCCTTGGCCATCGCGCTGCGCACTTTGGCCAGAGCTTTCTCGGTGACCTGAATGCCCTTGGCCGGTGCGGTTGGCGCTTGTGCGGGTTGTTCGGTTGCCGTTGTCATTGTCATTGTTTGCTGACGCGGTCCTTCAGCGGGGTCGCCACGAGTGCCGTCCCTGCCGGGACTCGCTCCGTGTCCCGACTCTACCCGGCACTTCCGTGCCGGGCTTTCACATGCCGCCGCTACGCGGCTTGCTCGGTACTCGATACCAGGTACTCGGTAGCAGCTATTCTTGCTTCTAGTGCGCTTCGCCCGCCCACTTAACATCTTTCAGATTGATGCCTTCCTTCGCCATCTCGTAGAGCGGAGAAAGTTCGCGCAGTCGCTCGACGGTTTCAATAACGCGGTCGGCCACGTAATCGACTTCGGCTGCGGTGTTGAAGCGGCCGATGCCGAAACGAATCGAACTGTGCGCCAGATCGTCGCCGGTGCCGAGAGCCTTCAATACATAAGATGGTTCCAGCGTCGCGGAGGTGCAGGCCGAACCGCTCGAAACCGCGATGTCATTGATGCCCATCAGCAGCGACTCGCCTTCCACGTACGCAAAGCTGATATTCAGGTTGCCGGGCAAGCGGTGCTCCATGGAGCCGTTTACATGAACGTAGTCCAACTCGGACTCAAGCTTTGCCTTCAGCCGGTCGCGCAGGGCCTCGAGCCGGCGGCCCTCTTGGAGCATTTCTTCCTGCGCAATTTCGCACGCCTTGCCCAGGCCCACGATGCCGGGAACATTCAATGTGCCGCTGCGCATGCCGCGCTCGTGGCCGCCGCCGTCGATTTGCGCGGCGATCTGCACGCGNNCGCTCGTGGCCGCCGCCGTCGATGATGGCGGAAATCTGCACCCGCGGATTCTTGCGGCGGACGTACAAGGCGCCCACGCCCTTGGGACCGTACATCTTGTGCGCGGAGATCGACATCAAGTCGATGTTTTGCTTGTTGACATCGATTGGAATCTTGCCGATCGCCTGCGTGGCATCCGTGTGAAAGATAACGCCGCGCTCATGGCATAGCTTGCCGATTTCGGCGATGGGTTGCACTACGCCGATTTCGTTATTGGCGGCCATGATGCTCACCAGGATGGTTTTGTCGTCCATGGCGCGCTTCAGGTCCTCGAGATCGATCAAGCCATCTTTCTGCACGGGCATGTAGGTGACGCGATAGCCGTTCTTCTCCAGGCGCTTGCAAGTGTCCAGCACGGCCTTGTGCTCGGTGACCGCGGTGATGATGTGATTGCCCTTTTCCCGGTACATCTCGGCCACGCCTTTGATGGCGAGGTTGTCGCTCTCGGTGGCGCCGGAGGTGAAAATGATTTCTTTGGTGGTGGCGCCGATCAGCTTGGCGATGCGTTCGCGAGCCGTTTCCACGCCCTCTTCACCCGCCCAGCCGAACGAGTGATTGCGGCTGGCGGCGTTGCCGAACTTTTCCATGAAATAGGGCAGCATCTCCTCCAGCACCCGCGGGTCCATGGGCGTGGTGGCGTGGTTGTCCATATAGATGGGCAGCTTCACTCCCTGGGGAGTGGCGTGCTGCGTGACTGGAAGTTGCTGGGGGATTTTTACATCCGTGCTCATAATTGCTTCTCCTACCTTGTTGAATGGCGAATGTTCAATATCCGCTTCCTAGATGATCGTTACTAATTCGGCCGGCTTCGCGGCGATACTCTCGGCCGCCTCCGGTTCTTCCCGCATGTGCGAAATCTTGATCCGCTTCAGAACGGCTTCGATGCTGTCATTCACTTTGCGCAACGGTTCGCGGATGTTGCAACGGTCGCTCTGACCACACTCCCCGCGAACGGTGACGCACGACGTGATGAACAAGGGACCGTCGATGGCTTGAATCACTTCGAAGGCCGAAATCGTGTGCGCTGCACGCGCCAGCCGATAACCTCCGTTGGTACCATGTTGCGATTGCAACAGACCAGCCTTAGCCAGCCGCTGCAGAATCTTCGCCAAGGCTTCAGGCGGGATGCCGAAAGAATCCGCAACATCCTTCGCGCTGGCGCTCCGAGTTCCTTCGTGAGCGTGGTCGGCCAGGTGCTTCATGGCCATCAGCGCGTAATCCGCCTTTTTGGTTAGCTTGAGCATTCTTGATTCCGACTGCCGATACAACTCTCGTAGCGTGAACTCCGACCGGCAGGGTCGGATTTAATTACGACCTTTTCTGTCGTAATTCATTCTACGTCCAGAAGCCAGGATTACGCAAGCCCTTGCAGGCAGCTGTGAGAAATACCAGTGAATGGTAACTATCGGTGATTGAATGGCTTAGGTCTTGCCGACGATTTTGGTCGGAAATCGAGTAAATCGGTAGAGCCCTGACCATCCGACGCCCGCAGCAGCAAAGAAATTCACCGCAATCTAACGCTCGGCACTTGACAAGTAGCAAAGCAAGGCTAAAATACCGGGACATTCCCGCGAATCGGTCCCTCAGCATTCCATGAGGGCGACTCTTCGGATTTATGACCTCAAAGCCGTTCTCGCATCCTCAAAACGCAGGAAAGCAACCTTGCAAGCACCCGCGCGTGCAAATCGTGAGCCGCGAAGAAGACGCGGAGTTCGTGGAATGCCTCGAGTGCCGCGAGATCTTCGAATCCAGCGAGCTTAAGGACATGAGCATTGAGGAAAGCACCGAAAGTTCCGAAGGCGAAGCCCAGGAATCTTGAGGGCCCAAAGCTACAGCCTGAGATCACCGAAGTAACCGCGTCTGCTCGATTCCATCTTGTTCCCGGTGAAAGGGCTCTGCTAGTCTGCAGGGCGGGGGCGTGCATTCCGCACGTGCAATCTCATGTCTGCCGTAGCGCTGGTGGTCGACGATTCCATGCTGATCCGCTACACCGTCTGCCGCTTTCTCGAAGAGCGCGGCTTCGCGGTGGAGTCGGCGACGAACGGCGCGGAGGCGTTGCAGATTCTTGAGCGCGTGCATCCTGCCCTGATCGTTACCGACATGCAAATGCCCAAGATGACCGGCAGCGAGTTGATTAGTGCCCTCAAGGGAAAACTCGAGACCGCGAAGATTCCCATCATCATTGTTGCGGGCCGCGCCAGCGGCTTCGATGAGACGGAAAAACGCGCCAACTTCGCGATCTACAAGGATATTGACATCGAGGGCCAGCTGGAGAAGGCGCTGGATGTCGTCTTCAGCAAAGCTACCCCTAAGGTCTAACGAAGGATTAGCCCGGCCTCGGCAGAAAAATCCATGGCAGCAAAATCCTTTGCCAGAAATTTTGGATAGGCGGCGGCGGCAATCATGGCGGCGTTGTCGGTAGAGAGCGGCCGCGATGGAAAATACACGGGCAAACCCTCCTGGGCGCCGTCCCGCTCGAATGTGCTGCGCAATTCGTTGTTCGCCGCCACTCCACCTGTCACAAAAAGCGTCGCGACGTCGTAGGCGCGGGCTGCGGCCAGAGTCTTGCCAACCAGGTCTTCGACGATCGCACGCTGAAAGGACGCGACCAGATCGAGCGTCTGCTTATCGCAATTCGCCAGGTAGTCTTCCAGCTTCGGCTTTGAGATGTTCGCCAAAGCCTTACGGCGAACCTCGATAGAACGATACATGTCGTGAACCTCGACGTAACGCAGGACCGCAGTCTTGATGCCGCTGTAGGAAAAGTCAAAGCGCGGGCGATCGGTCTCAACTTCTTTCGGTCCGCGCCGGTCCCGTCGATCGCGATGCTTGATCTGTGCTGGCAGGAACTTCACGGCACTGGAGTCACCATGCGGAGCTAGACGGTCGATGATCGGGCCTCCGGGATAGCCCAGGCCGAGCAGCTTGGCGACTTTATCGAACGCCTCGCCGGCGGCGTCGTCGCGCGTGTGGCCGATGTTTTCGTAGGTCCAGCCGTGGTTCTTCTGCGCGGCCAGATACAGGTGCGTGTGTCCTCCGGAAACAACCAGAGCGAGCACAGGAAATTGCAGCTCATGATTGCCCTTCTGGCGCTCTTCGAGCAGAACTGCATGGATATGGCCTTCGAGATGATTGACCGCAATCAGCGGCTTATCGAGCGCGAAGGCCAGAGCCTTGGCATAGCTGATCCCAACCAGCAGCGCTCCGGCGAGGCCGGGGCCCTGGGTGACCGCGATCGCGTCGACCGAAGCGTACGTCTGCTTGGCCTCGGCCAGTGCCTGCTTGACAATGGGAACAATCGCCCGCAAGTGCTCGCGCGAAGCCAACTCCGGCACAACCCCTCCATAAGGTTGATGGGTCGCGATCTGCGAAGCGACAACATTCGAGATGAGCTGCTCTCCCGAGCGCACCACAGCCGCCGCGGTCTCGTCGCAGGAACTTTCGATGCCGAGGATGTTGGCGCCGGGCATAGAGTTCAGTTTCCAGCTTCCTGTTTCCAGTTGCAAGTGGTGTGTTGCATCGCAGCCGGGCTCGCTGAACGGACAGCCACCTACGTTAAGCGGGGCGGCGGTGGAAGGTCCGAACTCTGCAGCTTCCTCGGGCGTGGTGACGAATATGCTGACGTGTCCGCCGGGCGGCGGCGACACGTACAAGAAGTTCAACGGCAATGGCGCGGTCTACAAGGACAACGTGCAGTCGTATTCGACCGACGAGCCGGCGATTGATCTGACGGCTGCGTCGTTTCTGATGTATGGCGTGGAGGATAGCCGGGGCACCGAGCGGGACGCCGTAAGCGGACCCCTGAAGCCGTAACGAGCGCACAGAGCGGGATTCCGGGCGATGGCGAAGAAATAGTTAGGTAGTGCATTTAACTGGTATTAAGCAGCATGCAGTAGTATTACTGAATAGGGTTCTGTAGGGTTCTGTAGGGTTCTGGAGGGCTTCGTGAGGGGAGCCATTTTGGACCCGGATATTCCCACTCCCGCCGAAGAACCAGCAGTGCGAGCGTCACAGGCCCGGGAAACCGGGAGGTGGAATTACCGTTCCACTGGTCTGCTGATTTGCGTACTCGCGCTCGCCATGGTGGCGACCCTCCGCGGTATTCGCGTCGGCGAGTTTAGCTACAACGTGGATGAAAGCCAGCACGCGGTTAGCGGACTCTACTTTGCAGATCTGGTTCGAGACCATCCTTTCACGGATCCGGTTGGCTACACCTACCGCTACTACGCGCAGTACCCCGCATTAAGCGGAGTGATCCACTGGCCACCACTTTTTTATTGCTTCGAAGGAGTGTTTTTCCTGGTGCTGGGCCCCACCGTTGTTGCTGCGCGGCTGACCATCCTGCTCTTCACGCTGTTCGGGTTAGTCTTCTGGTTCCTGCTCGTAAGAGAGCTTTTGAACGAGTGGGCGGCCGCATTTTCCGCCGCCGTGCTCGCATTACTGCCCTGCGTGATTCTGTTTGAAAAAACGGTGATGCTTGAGATTCCATTACTTTCATGGTGCATTGCTGCGAGTTTCTTTTGGATCTTGTATCTCCTCCGCGGCAAGAAATCCAATATCTATTGGTTTGCGGCGCTTGCCGGTGCAGCCGCCCTAACCAAACAGAACGGGATTTATCTGATCCCGTTCTGTGTTCTGTCGGGCCTCCTGTGCGGAGGTTGGAGGTTGTTCCTCCGCAAGGAAGCTCTGCGTGCCGCAGGCATTTATTTCCTGCTGGTTTCGCCCTTCTATGCACTCGCCTACGCCGTCCATTGGAAGACCATTGCGATGGATCTGACTGAAAGGATGATCGGGGGCAGCGACCGCTGGGTCTTCTATTCTCAAGCCCTCCCGAGCCAATTGGGCTGGAGCCTTCTAGGGCTGGCTTTCCTCGGTATTCTGACTAGCCGGAAGTGGGCGCGGGCTAAGCTGCCTGCAATCATGTCGAGTTGGATTGTGGCTTGTTATGTGACCTTCACGCTCATCGGACACATGGAAGCTCGATACGTAATCTACTGGATCCCTGCGTTTCTATATTTTGCTTCCGGATTATTGTTTTGCTTCTTTCGCAAGCCGTGGCTCAGAGTAGCGGGGTCTGCCGCCGCAGTGGTTGTGCTGGCAGCAACACTGGCGTCGGCGTGGACCTTCCACCGTCCTTATGTGACCGGGTATGCCGCAGTTCCGAAGAGAATTTTGCAGGAGAGCAAGTCAGCCATCATCCTATTTGATGGGCCACTGCCCGGCAATTTCATCTTCTTCATGCGTGCAGACGACCCCGACCGCCGATTCCTCGTGCTGCGAAAGGCGCTCTACGCCTACCGCATCAAGAAAAACGGCGGGGGCATAGAGCTGGTTCATAGCCCTCAGGAGATCGTGGATCTGATTCATGACGATGGCGTGCGATTCATTGTTGTCTCAGACCGTGTACCTCTCGACTTTGAGTCGCAGAAAATGTTGCGGGAGATTTTGAAGGGACCTTCGTATAGGGAGCTAGGCAGATTTCCAATTGGAGGAGACGAGGTGTTGCCCCCAAACAGCAGCCTGATCCTGTATGAGAACCTGAACTGGACTCCACCGGCCGCAAGGTACTTAACGATTAAAATGCTGACCACCGACCATGACATTGTGGTTCCATTTGATGCCTTCTCTTCTCTCCAAACCAAATAGCAGTGGCCTCACACCCGGAAGAGGACACCCTTACAGCCACCCCTTGGTGCGAGCGATGCGGGAGGCCTCGATGCGGTTACTGGCGCCCATCTTACTGATGGCTTCCGAAAGATAGTTGCGCACGGTGCCTTCGGAAAGGCCGAGTTCCGCGGCGATGTCTCCGCTCTGCATGCCTTCGCCCGCCAGGCGCAGAACCTGGCGTTCGCGATCGGTGAGCGGGTCCATCTCGGCCCAAGCCTCGGTCGCGAGATCGGGATGGATGACGCGCAATCCCTGCTGCACTCGCCTGACAGCATCGGCAAGTTCCTCGGCACGCATATCTTTCAGCAGATATCCCAGGGCTCCGGCTTCCATGGCGCGGCGTAAGTATCCCGCGCGCGCAAAAGTCGTGAGGATGATGACGCGGGTGCTGGTGCGGCGGCGTTTGAGTTCGGCGGCGGCGTCGAGTCCGGTCATCAGCGGCATCTCAATGTCGGTGATAAGCACGTCCGGCTTGTGGATGAGGACAGCCTCCAGCGCCTCTTTGCCATTGCGCGCCTGGGCCACGACTGAGATGTCGCCCTCAATCTCAAGCAGCGCGGCCAGCGCGCCAAGCACCATGCCCTGATCCTCGGCGAGGACGACGCGAATCGTCTTACGGCCTTCCTTCGAAGAGGGATTCAATTGGCGCAACCCTCGGTCTTCGGTGCAACTTCTTTGAGTGGGAGGGTGATGGTGAGTCTGGTTCCAGCTTGAGAATCGCGATTAAGCGTGCCGCCCAACATCTCGACGCGCTCGCGCATGCCGCGCAGTCCGTTGCCTTCGTGTTGAAAGCCGCCGCGGCCGTCATCTTCGATCTCGAGGTGGCAGGATCCATTCTGCTGCTCCAGACGCAAACTACAGTTGCGGGCCTGGGCATGGCGCACGACATTGGTGACGGCTTCCTTGACCGCCATCGACAACACGCTCTCCTGCAACGCAGGCAAACTGATCTTAGCCGCGTGCCACTCCGCTTTTACCCCGGCGGTCTCGAGCGTGGACTTGGCTTGCGCCAGTTCGGCCTCCAACCCTCGCGAGCGATAGCCGCGGATGGCGTCCCGGACTTCCGACAGCGCCTGACGGGAAATCTGCTCGACCTCGCGGATCTCGTTGCCGGCGCGCTGCGGATCGCGCTCCATCAACTTTCCTGCGAGTTCTGATTTCAAAATGATCACCGAGAGTGTATGCCCGAGGACGTCGTGCAGATCGCGTGCGATGCGTTCGCGCTCGGCCACTTTGGCGAGGCGCTCGATTTCGCCTTGAGCCCGGAGTAACTTCTTGTTCGTTCGATTCCGCTGCGCGAAATGAATATTGCTGGCCCCAATCACGAAAGCCAGACCATTCGCGAACAGCAGGAACCAACCGCTCAAATGGAACGCCCACCAGGTTAGCCCCGCAATGACCTCAACCGTCGCCAAAATCTTGATGCCATCGGCCTCGGTGTCTACGATGAAAGGGCCGCAGGCCACAGCAAAGATGAAGAAGGTCGTGGCCCCGCTGTTGTACTTGGCAAAGACCACGCCCAGCAGAACCATGGCCGCAATGTGCAGCAGGCCCTGCCTGCGGCTCACCCAGAATATTCCGAAATATAGAACCAAGAAGGCGGCCGTCGCCAGCAAGGTGAAGAACCACACCCGCGCGCTGGCGTGGCTCTCGATGGGATCAATGAAGAAGAAACCGAAGTACAGGACGGAGTAAAGCGCCCATGCGTATTCGCTGTTCTTGGGAATCAGTCTCATAAGGTCAACGCGCGCTCGACGCGATTTGCGGTCGCCCCGTCCGGATTATGATTCCTTCCCACATCTTCGTACATTATCTTCCATCCTTGGTCAGTTCCGCCTTCTCCTGAACATCCCTCCCGTCGCTGCGTACCAAACCACCACAGCGGTGGGAATTAATGCCAGGAGCCAGAGTGCTCCACCATACAGCGCAAGCACACCCAGGATCATCAGAATTAGGGTCGATCCGTATCCTTTTCTGGCGTCCGCACTCATGATGTCCTCGCTTTCCTTTTCGGCGGAATGAACTGGCCCTAGCCGTACAGCTTTCCCTGGTCGCGCTGAAAGCCGATACGGGCTACACCGAGACAAATCAGAGTGAAGGCGAATAACACTTCCCAGTGTGTCGCCGCCGACTCGTGGCGGCCTGCGCCCACAATCCCCAGCGCCAACTGCGACAGATGATAGGGCGGCAATGCCAGTGCGATCTGTCGTACCAGCTTGGGCAGAAACATATACGGAACCCACAACCCGCTGCAGAACGAGAGTGGCAGATAAATCAGGTTGATGGCCGCGGGCGCCGAGTTTGGCCCAGCAAAGTATCCGATCGCCAATCCCATGGCGGAGAAGGGGAGTGATCCCGCCACGAGCGTTCCGAGCAACTTTGCCATCTCCCCGAGCGGCATCCGCACTCCCCCGAAGCTGATGCCCAGCACCAGGAGCAGCGAAACCACGATCGCGCTGAAGATCATGCTCAACACAACCTTGGCCGTGAAGTAGGCGAACGGCGGCATAGGGCTCGCGCGCTTCACCTGCAGCCATCCCAGTCCGCGGTCGGCAGCAAGCCCGGATGCGGTCCCGAACAGCGACGCTCCCATCACTCCGAACGTGCCATAGGTTGCGATCAGGTAAGTGGGAACACCAGTGCCGCCAATCGCTTCCTTGGCATTCAACACCAACCCGAACAATACGTAGAACATCAAGGGGAAGCTGATCACCGAGGCCGTATAAACCCGCAAGCGAAGGTTCTTGAGAAATTCATACTTCGCTTCTTTCAGGAAGATGGTGGCATTGTGGCTGGTTGAACGCTCGATCTCCGTATTGGTCAGTGCCGCTGCAGCAGTACTCATCGTGGGTTCCTCGTTTTCTCCGCTCGTTCGCGTCTAAAGTTCGCGTCTAATAAGGATGATGATCAGTTCCGGCGATTGTCATTTTCGCCATTGTCCTGCGTGAGCGCCAGAAATGCGTCTTCCAGACCCGCGCTGGTGATTTCCAGACCGGACAGTGAAGCGTCGCGCGCGAGCAATGCGCGCACGACCGGCTCGGCTTCGCTGGTACGGATCTCCACCGCCTCGCGGTCTTGCTTCGCGTCGATAACGCCCGGAATTTGCAGCAGGCTCGCCAGGCCGAGCGTGGTGACGCAGCGGACGCGCTTGCCGCTGGTCTGCGCCTTGATCTCCGCCGGAGTGCCTTCCGCGATGATCGCGCCCTGGTTGATTACGGCGATACGGTCGGCGAGGGCGTCGGCTTCTTGCAGATAGTGCGTGGTTAGCAGGACGGTCTTTCCCCGCTCGACCAGGCGGCGAATTTCTTCCCAGAGCGCACGCCGGGCTTCCACATCGAGCCCCACGGTGGGCTCGTCGAGAAACAGCAGGTCAGGATCGCCACAGATGGCCAGCGCGAACAAGGTTCGCTGTCTCTGGCCGCCGGAAAGGTCGCCGAACTTGCGGTCCCGCAATTTCTCAAGGCCCGCCGCAGCCAGCACTTCCTCGAGGGGTAACGGCCGTGGGTAATAGCTCGAGAACAGGTCAATGTGCTCGCGCACCCGCAACGTTTCCGGCACGCGCCCCACCTGCAGCATGGCGCCGGTCCGCATGCGTTTCTGTGGATTGGTGGGATCTCCGCCGAACACTCGGGCCTTGCCGGAACTGGGCTGCAACAGCCCCAGCAGCAATTTCACCGCTGTGGTCTTTCCTGCCCCATTGGGTCCGAGCAGCGCCACTACTTGCCCCGCGCCCACTGTGAAATTCACATTACGCAGGGCCCGAACTTCTCCATAGTTCTTGCTAATGCCTTCCAGACTTGCCACCACAGAACCGTAACCGGCGCGCTGCAGGCTTGGCGTTTCTTCCAGAGTTGCGATCATCTTGGCTTTCTCCGCCTTGGTTTGGCTTGCCGGGCAAATCGTCGATCTGTCCCGGTGACTGCATCATGGTGGAGTGGTCGGCCGCGCGCCAGTGCCGTTCATCATCCCGGCGGCGTGACAAATGTCATGATGGGGAAGCTGGAATTGGATGGCAAAGGACACGGATTTCCGCAACGGAACCAAGCGCCTCAAAACGAGTTTCTTGCGATTTCTGCCGTCGTCTGTTACGAAATCCGAACAGAGAGCCGCTATTGGCGCACCCGGAGACCTGTAGAGAGCCGATCTCCCTGGCGCGCAACATCAGTGATTCCCTAGGCAGGACGCGGCGGAAAGCCTGTTCGCAAATCGTAACAAACTCCCACTCACGCAAAATTTCGCGCAAACCTGTGACACGAAACCGCACTCCCTGTTATGATGGCCGCCACATATATGAGGTCCCCAACTTCATCGGAGGCTTGCCATGCTCCCAGCCGGTAAGAGTCTTCGCACCCTGCGCGAGAAGCTCGGCTTGACCATGCGCGACATCGAGACTTCCAGTGCGCGCATGGCTGAGAAGTATCGCAACGAGGAGTTCTCGATCCCTCCCAGCCGTTTGTCGGACATTGAGACCAAGGGTGTTTTACCCAGCATTTTCCGCCTCTATACGCTTGCTGTGATCTACCGTCGCGACTTGCGGGAACTGCTGGCTTGGTACGGCGTGGACATGAACAACATGGCAGCGGATCTCGGCATGATCGCCCCACCGCGCTCGCATATCTCCGAGACTCTCTCCGGAATGGCCTCCGTAGAAATGCCCATCCGCATGGATCCTGGCTTTGATGAGCAACGCACCAGCAATCTCGGCCGCATGGTGGAGCAGTGGGGCTTGGTGCCTTTGTCCTACCTAGCCCAATTCGCCCACAGCGATTTTACCTATGGCTACATCGGCCACCAGGATTTCACCATGTATCCGATTCTTCCGCCGGGAAGCTTCATCCAGGTGGATGAAGAGAAGAACAAAGTCGTGGAGGGATCTTGGCGGTCGGAGTACGAACGTCCCATCTACTTCGTGGAAACTCGCGACGGATACACCTGCTGCTGGTGCAGCATGCGTCGCGATGACATTATCCTACAGCCCCACCCTTTGTCGCCGGTCCAGATCCGGGTTCTGCGCCATCCCCAGGAAGCCGAGATCATTGGGCAGGTTGTGGGAGTCGCTATGAAGCTGACGGAGTGGCATCCTTTCGGTTCTTCTCCAGGCTCGAAAGCGCCACCAGCACTGAATTAAGGTGGCTGGCGGAGACGGCGTCCTGCGGTGAGGGGAGCAGTTCGTTCAGTTCTTCGCGCATGCCTTCGACGTAGGTTCCCGCCGTTTTCTCGCTGCCCTGGCTCGATTCGCGCAAGTCTTCCACTAATTCTGCTATCGGCGTCCGCAGTACCGTGGACAATACTTCGCTGTGAACCGCCTTCAAGGCGCGGTCCGACGACTCCTCCCCGTGCACCAAGGACATGCCCCAGTGCCCGTACCCGCCCTCGCGGCGGCGCAGAGAACCGAGATAAGCCAGTTTCGCCAGCAGTCCGGAAACGGCAGCCAGCGTGGTCTCTCGCAGATCCTGGATAGCGGACTTTAGCGTCATTTGCTGTTACGAATTCCGAACAAGCTGAGGGCCTGAAGTGATCTTTTCAGGCAGTGAGACGCCATGAAAGTATCACGGTTCGCTTTTCCAAAACAAGGAGAAAACAACCGTGAAACACGTGCTACTCGTCGTTGCAGCAGCCCTGATGTTCCTCAACACTTTGGTAATCCCTACTGTTGCCCATGCTGACGGCGTCGGCGGCACTAACTGCGGCGGCGGGAGCAACATGTGCAAGCCGTAGCGGGGCATGGCCTTACGAAAAACGAACAAAAGTGATCCCTGGTTTGGCGCCTGGGGCATGTCGCGTATAGTAAGCGGCTACGAGCCATGCTGCAGGCGCACTCATTTCTCTGGCATTATCTCTGGCTTGCGCCTCATCTCCTGCAAGTCGCGCTGGCCGCAATGGTTTGGCGTCGCGGACTTCACAAGCTCTTCCCGATCTTTTTTGCCTACCTCATCTTCGAGGCCATCGAAGAATTCATACTCTATGGGTTGGATATTGTTCCCTCGGTGAGCGGAGATATTTTCTGGCGTGCCTTCTGCGTTGGCTTGATCGTTGAGGGATTCATCAAGCTCGCAGTAATTGGGGAATTGTTCTACCATCTCCTCCGCCCCTGGCCTGTGATCGCCAAGGTGGGCAGCCGGCTGATTACCGGCACCGGTGCAGCGTTGGTGTTGCTTGCCACCCTGGCTGCCGCGCTCGTCGTTCCCGACAATACTCACTGGCTTATTTCCGGATCGCACATTCTTCAGCAAACCTTCTACATCGTCGAATGCGGCCTGTTGATTTTCCTCTTCTTATTTGCCTCTCATTTCAAGCTCGCATGGAGCAACCAGACTTTCGGAATTGCTTTGGCTCTAGGAATCCTAGCCTCTGAGCATCTGGCGAGTTGGGCATTGATGGCCGGCACTGCGCCGTTGGAACGGCGCATCCTCCTCGATTTCTTGAACATGGCGACTTATCATCTTTGCGTCCTGATTTGGTTTTATTACCTCCTCATACCCCAGAAAAATGCCACCACGTCTGCGGTTCTGCTGCCCGAGAATAATCTCGACATCTGGAACCGGGAACTGGAGCGTCTACTACAACAATGAATATAGCTATCATCCTCGTCATCGCCGCCGTACTTGCACTGGGCATTATTTTGCGCCTGGCCGTAGCCCAAAGCCTGCAGGCGAAAAGCAGCGCCAACCTAGCCGGGACGATCCGTCCGATCGACCTCGCAGCGTTCCGCAATTTGATTAGCCCTGTCGAGGACGACTACCTGCGGCGCCGTTTGCCCCCGGCTCAGTTCCGCGTAGTCCGCCGCGAGCGCTTGCGCGCCATGGCCGCCTACGTCCATGTAGCGGGAAGAAACGCCGCCGTATTGGTGCGTGTGGGCGAAGCAGCTCTGGCCAACGGCGATCCCCGAATTGCCGAAGCCGCCCATCAACTGGTGAACGACGCATTGCTGCTCCGCCGCAATGCCACGGTGGCGCTGGCGCGCATCTACCTGGCATTGGCCTGGCCCAACTCCGGGTTCGCCGCCGTGCGGGTGGTCGACCGTTACCAGGAAGTGAGCAGCACCGCCATGCTTCTGGGTCGACTGCAGAATCCCGCCGTCCCGGTTCGCCTGTCGTCTCTTTCTTAGATATGTTCTTAGATATGTGACGTATGTCACAGACGCTGCCGCGGCGTTTGTGCCAAACTCGCGTCCGGCGTCGCCGTGCCTCAGCCAAACTTGCAACGGGTTAACTTCGACACCACCCCTGATCATTCCTGCCTTGTTTTCTCTACCCTTTCTGGTGTAAAAACCAGCGGGACCCAATCTCCCGGGAATCTTGTGCGCACTTCCGCCATCCGCCGTTGGAGTTGTTTCTGCCGCCACCTCGAAGTGTCGAAGTCAGGGGAAACTCTATGAACCGCATGATCACGATCCACAGCCTGAAAGCTTTTGCCGTCTCTACGCTCGTCCGGTTAGCGTTCGTTCTGTTGCTTTCCTGCATCGCCTTTAGCCAGGGCGGCGTTGCCACTGGCGATCTGCACGTCACCGTGAAGGACCCCAAGGGCAGTGTTGTAACCAATGCCACGGTAAAGGTAAGCGATTTCGCCAAAGGCCTCGAACGCATCGCCACCGGCGACGGACAGGGCGGCTACAGCGTCCGGCTGTTGCCCCCGGGAACTTATACCGTCTCGGTGGAATCGGCGGGCTTCGGCAAAGCCGAGGCTAAGGATGTGAGCATCACCGTCGGCGGGCTGGTGGAGCTTCCCGTCGCCCTCGCGCTGGCTACGGGCAAAGAGGTTGTAGAGGTCAGTTCCCAGGTGGAACTAGTGGAGACCTCGCGCACCTCGACCACGGACACGATCGGACAGCGCCGCATCGACAATCTGCCGATCAATGGCCGCAATTACATTAACTTCACGCTGACCGATTCGCAGGTGGTCCGCGACAACGCCCCGTTCCTGGGCGCGGCGCCTACGTCCGGGCTCAATATGAGCGGCCAGCGCGGCCGGTCCAATCTGGTAAACGTGGATGGTGCCGACGCTACTGACAATTCGACCAACGGCGTGCGCTCCACCGTTTCCCAGGAAGCCGTCCAGGAATTCCAGATCATTACCAACGGGTACGCTCCGGAATATGGCCGCGCCTCAGGCGGCGTGGTCAATATCATTACCCGTTCCGGATCGAACGACTTTCACGGCGACATTTTCGGCTATCTGCGCAACCGCAACTTCCAGGCCGTGAACCCGTTCAGCACGGTTCCTAATCCCGCCTATACCCGGGTGCAGGCCGGGGCCGCTTTCGGCGGGCCGATCAGGAAAAATAAGACCTACTTCTACTTTTCCTACGAAGTCACCCGGCGGCACGAGACCGGTTTCTCCGAGATCGGCCAGGGTAACTTCGGATTAGTGCCCTTCGATGCCTCGCCTTTCTTCGGTGCTCCAGCCGGGACGTTTGGCATTCAAGTGACGCCAGAACAATCCGCCTTCCTTAGTACGCCCGGACTGCCCCTGCCCTTGCTGCAGCAGTATTCGATTTTGACGGGAGCGGTCTCTGGCTTGGCGGTTAACGGCAGCTATCCGGCAGCTTTTGGGCTGTTAGTGGGTGCTCCAGGTGGCCTCCCCATTCCCGCCAATGGGAGCAATCCCCTGGCCCAATTTATTACTTCCTGCAACAGCGCGGCGCCGCTGTGCAATGGTCTCCCCACATCCTTCGCGTCGTTGGGTTCACAGGCCGGCAACTTCCCTGTTTTCGAGGGTACGAGCCTCTACTCTCTTCGCCTCGACCATAACTTCAGCAGTAGCAATCGCCTGACCTTGCGGGCCAATGTGAGCCCCAGCACAACCACCGGGCTCGAGGGTAGTGGCGAGGACCAACCCTTCGGCCAGAATGCTTACTCACGCACCTCCGAGCAAACCTACCGCGATGTCACAGGAGTCCTAAAAGACACGTGGACCATCGGCAACAACCGGGTGAATGAACTCACTTTTCAGTATGCGCGCCGCGGACTCTCCTACTTCTACAATACCCAGATCCCCGCGGGCGCGAATCCCGCCGTCAATATCCCTGGCTTTGGATATTTCGGCCGCGAGCCTTACTCCTACATCCAGCGCGTGGAGCAGCGTTATCAGTTCACCGACAATTTTTCCTGGACGATCGGCCGCCACGAGACAAAGTTCGGCGTGGACTTCAACTATCTCCCGCTCACTGCCACCTTCGCGGTCAACTACGGCGGAAACTACGACTTCGGCTCCGTTAGCGGCGCCGAGGTAGCCAGCCTACTAGGAGTCTCTGTTCCCGGCCTCCCTGGACTTTCGGCCGTGCAAGCCTATGGCGCCGGCCTGCCCGGAGATTTTGATCAGGGCCTCGGCAGCCCCAGCGACACGTTTCATAACATCCCGATTGGAGCTTTCTGGCAGGACTCCTGGCGGGTTAGTCCCACCTTCACTTTGAATTACGGCGTGCGCTACGACGTCGAGATTCCTCCGTCGTTCAAACCGGTGACTGCGCTGGCAGAAGCCGGATACAACTTCCTCGGTCTACAGAAGGGCATTCGGACCGACAAGAACAACATTCAGCCCCGCATCGGCTTGGCTTGGGATCCCAAAGGCGACGGCAAGACAGTCGTCCGCGCTTCCTATGGCATGTTTTATGACCACCCGCTGCTGGGGCTTTATTTCCTGGGCGATGCCTCTGACGGTTCCTCCAGCGGTCAACTGGCCTTCCCGGCGTTGGGCGGATGCAACGGCGCCGGCAATCCCGCCAACCTGAACGCAATTCCGATTTTCCAGGGACTGGTCAACAACCCCGCCTGCACTCCGGGGCCGTCGGCCCTGCTGCCGGCGCTCGGGTATTTGCCCAATCAGCAGCAATTCACTTCGATCAACTTCCCGAACTCTCTGTTTCTCAACCAGAACTACCTTACGGACGGGTTTCCGCTGTTTTTTCAGCCATTTGGTTATCCCCAGTCCAAGAACTTCGTGTTCGCCTACGCTCAGCAGGCCAACTTCAGCATCGAGCGCGACTTGGGCAAGGGCTTCGACTTCAATCTGGCCTACAACTTCAATGGCGGACGCCATCTCAATCGCCCCATCAACGCCAGCGCCCAGCGTGGCGATCTGTTGGTGGCAAACTGGCAGGCAGCCTACAGTGATCCCACGTCTTATGCGACCACCGGTGGACCATTGGGGGTCGGTAGCGGCCCCTCCTCGCAGGGCTTTGCTCCTTGCGGCGTCAATCCCAACAATGGACTGCCCTGGGTTTCGGCCGCCCTGATGAATTTTTTCCGCCCCAGCGGCCTTAATGCGTCGATCGCCAACGCCTTGACCGCTGCCGGCGCCGGAGCTTGTGTGACTGCCCTGGCCCCGGGCGTAATGCAGTATCTCCAGTCGGTGGGCTACAGCACAGCTGGATTCAACGCCTCTTGCAATCCCGCCACTCTGGTCGGCTGCATTCCCTTCGGCGACATGGACGCCAATTACTCGAACGGCAGTTCCGTCTACCACGGCCTCAGCGCCAACATGCGCAAGCGCTTCGGCAGTCACTATGAATTTCTCGCGTCGTACACATGGTCGCACGCCATCGACGACTCGACTGATCTGCAATCTACCCTCACGCCGCAGGACAGCTATTATCCGGGCCGGGATCGCTCCAATTCACTGTTCGATCAGCGCCACCGCTTCGTATTCAGCGGCGTCTACCAGACCGGCAAACTGGGCGGCAATGGATTTGCCCGCAAATTCCTCAGCGACTGGACTATCGCTCCCCTGATCGACTTCAATTCTGGACGGCCCTTCAACATCATCACCGGTAATGGCGACAACGAGCAGGAATCGGCTCTCACCGGCCGCCCCAACACTTTCGTTAATCCCGCGTGTACCCTCAACGGAAATCAATCGGTCAGTTCGCGATTTTCTCCCACCGGCGTTTTCCAGGAACCTTGCTATCAGGGTTTTGCTCCCACTACTCCTTCGCAAGCGAGTTTTCCCTTCGTGAGCCTACTCTCGCTCGATGGCAACCTGGGCCGCAACGCGGGCACTACCCCCTGGACGGTGTTCGACGATCTGCGCGTGGCCAAGCGCGTCTATTTCGGCGAACGCTACAATCTTGAACTGATCGCCGACATGTTCAACATCGCCAACAAGTACAACGTGTCGGCGGTCAGTCCACTGTTCACCAACGCGGGACAGGCCACGGCCGCTTACGATCCGCGCCAGTTCCAGTTCGCGCTCAAATTTCACTGGTAAGTTTCAGAGCTTGAGCCACCATCGTCTGGATTCCGTGATCCCACGGAGTCCAGACCTGTGGCACGGAACTTCAAAGCTCTTCATCGCGTAGACTCACAGCATGTCCGACCAAGGCATCGTCCTCCCGGAGACAAGCACTCCGCCACCCGCCCCGAATACCGTCTTTCGTGGACCAAATGGCATTCGCGCCGGATGGCGCGTGCTGATCTTTCTAGCGATCATGGCCGGATTTTTCGTTCTCTTTGGCTTCGTGGTGCGAATCCTGCGTATTGGTCAGCTTCAGGCCGGCATCTCCTCGATTACACCTTCGGGTTTGAGCGTTCTTGAAGGTAGTATCTTCGTCCTCACGGCTATCCCCGCCTTGATTATGGCCAGGATCGAGCACCGCAAGTTCGGTGGCTACGGCCTTCCAGCCAGATTCGCGTTCCGCCAGGACTTCTGGATCGGCACGCTTGTCGGCTTTCTCGCCATCAGCACCAGCTTGTTTGGAATTTTCGTCCTGCACGGATTTCGCCTGGCCGGCCTGGCGATTCACGGCAAGACGATCATCACCTCCATCGCGGCGTGGAGCGCGGCCTTTGTGGTGGTAGGCTTGGCCGAAGAATTCGCATTCCGCGGGTATCTTCAGTTCACCTTGACCACTGGCATAGGCTTCTGGCCGTCGGCAATTCTGATGTCGCTGTTGTTCGGTCTTGCCCATGCGGGCAACCCCGGCGAGAGCAAGTTCGGACTGCTTTCGGTGGTTTGCTTCGGCCTGCTGTTCTGCCTTTTCCTGCGCCGCACCGGCAACCTCTGGTGGGCCGTAGGATTCCATGCAGGATGGGATTGGGGACAAACCTTCTTCTACGGCGTAGCCGATAGCGGCCTCGCTCCTTATCGCAACCTGTTCAACTCTAGCTTCAGCGGGCCGCGCTGGCTCACGGGTGGCAGCGTCGGTCCTGAAGCCAGCATTTTCACGCCGCTCACGCTGCTGCTTGTTGCTATCCTCTTCACCCGCTTCTATCGCGAGAATCGGTATTTGACAATTTAGTAATTGGGTAATTTTGTAATTGAGTAATTTGAAATCAGAAGTTGCGCGGGGTTTCTTAAATTACTCAATTACAAAATTATCCAATTACTAAATTCCTTCCTGTTACACTTTCCCTTCACCCATCCTTGGCGCTTGCCCGGAGTTCACTCCTTCATGTCCCAACCCTATACGCCCACACCGCGGACCCGTGTGGTCCGCGAAGCCGAGCGCGCTGTCTACGACCGCGAAGCCGCCTATCGCATTCTCGACGAAGGTTTTCTCTGTCACGTTGGCTTCGTCACCGACGGCCAGCCGTTCGTCATTCCCACTTCTTACGGACGCAAAGACGCGAGCCTCTACATTCACGGCTCCGCCGCCAGCCGCATGCTTCGCCAGATGAAGGACGGAGTCCCTATCTGCGTCACGGTCACGCTGCTCGATGGACTCGTGCTCGCGCGCTCCATCTTCAATCACTCCATGAATTACCGCTCGGTGGTGATCCTGGGAAAAGCGACCTTGGTGGATGATCCGAAGGAAAAGCTCGAAGCCTTGCGCCTGCTTTCCGAGCACATTCTCCCCGGCCGTTGGTCCGACTCCCGGCAGCCCAACGAGCGCGAACTCAAGGCGACGTCCGTTCTGCGCCTGCCGATTGAAGAATTCTCGGCCAAGGTGCGTCAAGGGCCTGTCGTCGACGATGAGGAAGATTATTCGTTCCCTACCTGGGCGGGAGTCGTGCCGCTGGAGGTGAAAACGGGGGAACCGATTGACGATGCGCGGCTGTTGCCGGGGCAGAGCGTGCCAGCGTACGCACGGCACTATTCGCGGGGAAAATGAGCCAATTCTCATGCAAGCGTTGGTAAGGTGAGATAACCTTGCCTGAGGAGCATCGGTAGGAAATGGGTTACTTCAGCACAATCAGCAGCAAGGGCCGGCTTACGGTTCCCCCGGAGATACGTAAGCGCATTGGACTGAAACCCGGCGACCGCGTCGAGTTTGTCGCAGAAGAAAGTCAGATCGTGATCCGGCCTGCACGCCCGGAAGCCAACCCCTTCGCAAAGTTCATTGGAATTGCTGGCCCGTTCCCCGGCGGGGAAGAGGGAATAAAAGCCTGGATTGACGATATGCGGAGCGACAAAGATTACGAATGAGCCAGGCCGGATGCCTTACGGGATCAGCAGCAGCTTCCCCGTCGTCTTCCGCCCTTCCAAATCCCGATGCGCCTGCTGCGCCTCCGCCAGTCCGTAAGTATGCTCGATGCGCAGCTTAAGCTTCCCCGCGGCGATCATGCCAAACACAGCGCCTGACCGCGCCTCCAGTTCTTCCCGCGTCGAGATGTAATTTCCCAGCGAGGGCCTAGTCAGAAAGATAGATCCCTTCTGCGTCAGGACGATTGGATCAAATGGCGGCACCGCCCCGCTCGACCCTCCGAACAGCACCATCATTCCGCGCGGCCGCAGGATGTTCAGTCCCTTCTCGAAGGTGGTCTTCCCCACCGAGTCATAGACCACATCCACGCCTTTGCCGCCAGTGATCCGCTTGGTTTCCGCCTCAAAGTCGGCTTGCGTGTAGAGGATCACCTCATGCGCTCCCGCCCCGCGCGCCAGCTTCGCCTTCTCCTCCGTGGAAACCGTGGCAATCACGCGCGCACCGATATTGTGCGCCATCTGCACCAAGAGCAGCCCCACTCCGCCGGCTGCCGCATGGACCAGCGCCGTCTCGCCCTTCTTTAACGGATACGCATCGTGCGACAGATAATGTGCCGTCATGCCCTGCAACATCGCCGCCGCGGCCTGCTGATCGCTCACCCCTTGCGGAATCAGCACCAACCGGTCCGCTGGCACCGCGGCATACTCCGCATAGGCGCCCTGCAAACCGGTCCAGGCCACGCGATCCCCCACCTTGACTGACTTTACTTCCGCGCCGACAGCGGTCACCGCGCCCGCGCCCTCCTGCCCTAGAACAAACGGAAGCGGCGATTTGTACCGCCCCTCGCGAAAGTAAACATCAATAAAGTTCACGCCTGAGGCAGCCAGCTTCACCACCGCCTCATTTGCCTTCGGCTTCGGTACCGGCAACTCCACCACTTCCATCGCTTCCGGTCCGCCCACTTGCTTGACTTGAATGGCTTTCATGCTTTCTTGGATTCTCATCTCTGAACAAAAGATTCCGGGCTGGCAATTCTACTTCTCAGTTCCTGGCAGAGTCCTCTACTGTTTCTGAGGACGGGGAACGTGGAACTGCGAACTCTTCTGTTACACTGTCCCGTCCGCGCCAGGAGCCCCCATCATGGCTGAAAAGAAGCCCCAGACCTTCGCCAACCACACGCGCCTTGATCCGTGGTTTCACTTCTTTCTGCTGCCTGTCTTCGGGCTGCTCCTGATCCTGTCCATTATTCATTTCATAGCTCATGTCACAGAGGGGGGACTCCGGGATCAAGTCCACGCCGTTTTGCTGATCCTGCTGGCGGTGGCCTTCCTGGTGGCCGTCTTCAAGATTCGCCTTTACTCACTTAAAGTGCAAGACCGCGTGATTCGCCTGGAAGAGCGCCTGCGGCTGACTTCCCTTTTGCCCGAGCCTTTGCGCTCTCGTATTCCGGAACTGACTGAGGGACAGCTCGTCGCATTGCGCTTTGCCTCGGATGCGGAACTGCCCAAACTGGTCGAGCGCGCGCTTTCTGAAAAGTTGTCCCCGGCGGATATCAAGAAAGCGATCCAGAGCTGGCGTCCAGATTACTGGCGTGTCTGACTAAGCCGTCGGACTGGAACTTGGGCCTAGCAATGAGTGGTGTGCTTGCCGCTTCTGCCACGCCCCTCGTCTTGGTCACGAACTGTGCGGCTGATTCTCCCGTTTTCGAAGGCAAAACCCCGGTGCAAACCTTTTGCCTTGCTTCTGTCGTCTGAGGAGTCAGCCCGTAGGTACCCATTCGGTGCGATGCCGAAGGTAACCGCTGCGGCTCCCTTTCGGCGTTGACCGCAGGCAGACCGGGAGGTACGATTTTGATAGAATCCAGCAGGCTTTAAGATCCGGGAGCAATCCGTATCTCATAGAGAAATATGCGAGTTGCAAAACTCCAAGTGCGAATCGCGATGCTGGCCATCCTGGCCTTGGCTGGCTCTTCGTGCCAGACGGCCCAAAAGCCGGTTTCCTTGCTGCCCGCGAGTACCGCCCCAGCTTTGACCAGGGCGACTGCTCCTGTGGCAGCGCCGCACCAAAGCCTGCCGGCTACGGCCCAGGCAACTACATCAAGCCAGCAGGCCCGAGCTCAAGTCCCGGCAGAGGCGAAGCCGGAATCTCCATCCTCCGCGCCTGCTCCCGACCCGGTAGGCGATCTAATCACCAAGGTGGAAACGGACTTTCAAGCAGGATTGGACGCCTACCAGGCTGGCCAGACCGACACCGCCAAGCAGGATTTCGACCGCGCCTTTAACGCCTTGCTGGAGAGCAACCTCGATATCCGCTCCGACAATCGTCTCGAAAAGGAGTTCGACCGTATCGTGGAGGGCGTCAACCATCTGGAGCTGGGTAGCTTAGCTTCCGACTCCGAAGCACAGAAGTCCGAGCCCGCCCCCATCGATGAAACCAACGGCATCACGCCAGCCGCCGACCCCAACGTGAAGGCCAAGGCCCAAGCTGAGATCAAGTCGACCCACTCCGACCTACCGCTCATGATGACCGATCAGGTCGCAGGATATATCAGCTACTTCTCCAACCGTGGACGCGGCAGTTTCGAGCACGCCTTCGCCCGCTCCGGCCGCTATCACGACATGATGGTTTCGATTCTGAAGGAAGAAGGTGTTCCCCAGGATCTCATCTACCTGGCCCAAGCCGAATCCGGGTTCCAGCCGCTGGCCGTCTCTCGCGCCGGGGCTCGCGGCATTTGGCAATTCATGGGCAGCCGGGGTCGGGGTTATGGCCTGCAGCGCAGCCTGTGGGTGGACGATCGCCAGGATCCCGAAAAATCTACTCGCGCCGCCGCCCACCATCTAAAAGATCTTTATAAGCAGTTCGGCGACTGGTATCTCGCCATGGCCGCCTATAACTCCGGCCCCGGCACGGTGCAGGCCGCAGTCCGGCGCACTGGTTACGCCGACTTCTGGGAGCTCTACCGTCGCAACGTTCTCCCCAAGGAAACTCGCAACTACGTTCCCATCATCCTGGCCGTGACCATCATGACCAAGAACCTGTCGCACTACGGGTTTGATGACGTCTCGATGGACGAACCAACCGCCTTTGATACGGTCACCGTCAATTACCCCGTGGATTTGCGCCTCGTGGCCGACTGCGTGGACGCGACTCCCGCGCAGTTGCAGCAATTGAATCCCAGTCTGCTCCGCCTAAGCACTCCGAAAGAAGGCAGGTTCGAACTCCATCTGCCGGTCGGAACCAAAGAGCAATATCAAACAGCCATCGCTGCCATCCCGGCCGGTATGCGCCTGTGGTGGCGCTACCCCACCGTTCACTCCAACGACACGCTGGCTTCGCTGGCTCGCAACTACCACACCACCGCGAAGTCGATCGTCGAAGCCAACCATCTCGATGGCGTGGAACTCCAAGCCGACACCAAGGTGATCATCCCGGTCGCACCCGGCAAGCATCCGCTCAGCGATACGGCCACTTACGCCCGCCGCATCACGCGCTACAAAGTCCGCAAGGGAGATACGGTCCAGACCGTCGCCGAGAATTTTGGCGTGCCCGCTCTGATGGTCCGCCGCTGGAACGGCCTGCGCGGCGACAGCCTGCGCGGAAGAACCGTCCTCGCCCTGCACCTGCCGGTTACGCCCAGCAGCGAATCAGCCTCAACCACTACCCCCAAGCCAGCCCGCCACAGCAAGACCGCGCCGACCGCCAGCACCAAGGTTTCTGCTCGTAAGGCGGCCAAATCCGAAGAAGAAGCAGATAGCTCGCCGCAGCCTAGCGTGCTCCACCACACGGTGAAGTCCGGCGAGACTCTCTACTCCATTGCAACCACTTACAAAACGACGGTCGACGCCCTCAAGCGCAACAATGGCAACGTCGCCGTCCTCCGCCCCGGGATGATCCTCGTCGTGCAGCAAAGCCGCTAGAGCACTGGCCCAAAGCCTTCTCAACTCCTCAACCCTGACATTCCCAAAATGCTCCGCCACTGCGAACAAACGACCTTTCCGTTCGACACTCCACCAGACTCGGGACTACAATTGCCCCCGTACTACCAATCCCGCTACACCATCTCTATTTCCTTCAAGGAGGCGCTGTGAGAATTTCCAAATCGCTAATCCTGCTTCTCGTCATCGCGTTGTCCGCATCTCTCGCCCTGCCAGCTTTCGCTCAGGACGGAGGTGCCACCTTCAAAGCCAAGTGTGCCGGCTGTCATGGCCCCGAAGGCCAGGGCAAGGTCGGTCCCGCTCTGAAGGGCACCAGCCTCACCGCCGATCAGATCGCCGACCTGCTCACCAAGGGTGACGACGCCAAGAAAGCACCGCACAAGAAAGCCTTCTCTTCGCTTTCCGCCGACGATGCCAAGGCGGTGGCTGCGTTCGTCAAGAACCTCAAGTAAACTCACAGTTTCAAAAGGACACCTTCCGGCGCGCCCCACGGGGAGCGCCTTTTTTGTGCGGGGATCTGTCGAATCTTCTTCCCTTCCGCCGCCTCGTTGTGATAACAGGATAGTCGGGCTGGATGTGACCACGGTCCTTGCGGTCCGCACCAAACGTCGTGCTATAATCGCGCGCCGTTCCAGCACAAAGTTTCCGGTGGTCTTTTAATTTCTCGTGCCCGGCAGCCTTGCGCGGCCTTTCTTGCGCCAGGAGGCCAAACAAGATCAGGAGGAGCAATGACGTTCTACGATCCCACACTTTACGGTCGTGATGAAGAAGAAGAATTCGGCGACAGCGGCGCCTACAGCGAGTCGCTCGAAGAAGATTTCGAAGAGGAAGAAGAGGAGGAGGAAGAAGCTGGCACGCCGGAACCGGTGTTGAGTGAGCCGGTGGCGCCCGCTCCTCCACCTCCCGCGCCCAAACCCAAACCCGCTGCTCCCGCTGGCGGAGGCGGTGGCCCCAAGAAGCCGGTCGCTAAGAAGAAAGCACCCGCCAAAAAAGCACCGGCTAAGAAGAAGGCCACCAAGAAAAAAGCGGCCAAGAAACCGGCAAAGAAGAAAGCCGCGAAGCCCGCCAAGAAGAAGGCCGCCAAGAAGGCAGCCAAAAAGCCAGCTAAGAAAAAAGCCAAGAAAGGCCGCCGCTAAGAGTAACGAATCCGTGATCAAGACCGCGGCTCCGAGCTGCGGTCTTTTCTTGCGCCGAACTATCTCAGGAACCGAAACGAATCGCGGGTGTTCGAGTCTGCTAGAGCCCTCGTTCCTTTCTGCTCGTTAAGTTCGATGCTGTGAAGTATGCACGGCGAATGCTCGGTATTCGGTGCTCGTTACTTCTTCCCCCCCACCGCTGCCCGGCACTTGCCGTACAACTCCAGCAAATGGGTGGCGTACTCTTCGGGCTTCGATGCCGAGCCTGTACCTTGAAAACCCACGCCGGACGAAGTGGTTCGGCCATAGCCGGTAGTCATCGCGACAAATTTCATCAAATCGAGTGCGATATCCTCGTCACGACGCGCGCTCGCATGCGATCCTGGACCTTCTTCCATGAGTCCTTCTCCTGAACCGGAAATACAAGGAAGTTCTTCCTCTAGTTCTTCGTCGTCTTCCATGTCTTCCATGGGGTTCACCAAACTCCGCCAATGATGATAGCAGGGTCCGTGCCGCGCTGTCGGCACGCGCATCCAGAGGTTTGTCGATTTCCAGTGGTCAGTCGCCGGTGGGCAATTGAAAACCTACTCCCGCCGTGCGCCGCAGTCGAACCATCAACCAAATCGAGGCCACAAATAGAAACGGTGAAGAATAGAACCCTGGCGCCGGACGCGGAAACGTCACCGACGCCACTGTGTGTCCCAAGATTGTCCCGATCGTGTGCCCCAGGCCGTTCAGAAACATGATGACTGCATAAGCCCACGCCAGCGGCCGCAATCCACTCATCCCCCGTGCCGCTACCGGTGTCAGGCAGAACAGCAGTACGCAAACCACGATGTGTCCGGTCAGCCACACCCGGAACTCAAGCGCGGGCATGGGAAACCAGCTCCAGCGCTCGCGCAAAATAGTCACGGTTGGGTTATACACCGCAAGAAACCCGGTGGAGGCTTCGTCCAGGATGTGCACCGCGAACGCCACGCACAGCGCAAACCACGCACTGCCAAAGCCCGATGCCGAGAGCGCGGGGGGAGCTTGCCTCATGAAACCGCCTGTTACAGGAATTCTCAATCACTCACCGCACAATTAGCAATCTAAAATCGACCGTCGATAGCGCACCGATGGCCACGCCGCAGCAGTCACCGAGCTAGCGAGTCACTTCACTCATCAGCGCCAGCAAGTTTCCCTCGGAATCGCGAAAGAAGGTCATCCACAAGTCGTGCGTCGGCATCTTCGCGATCAGGTGCGGCTCGTCCTCGAACTGCACACCGCTCTCTTTCAGTTTCCCGTATGCCGTCTGAATATCGGGCACGGAAAAATACAGAACCGAACTGGGATGATCGAACTCCGGCTTCTCTGTTCGCTCCAGCATCAGCCGCACCCCGCCACAATCGAAGAATGCCAGCCCCGGCGGCGCTTTGAAAAGCAGTTTCAATCCCAGCTTTTCCTCGTAGAAGGCCGCCGCGCGTTCCACATCTTTTGTATGGATGGCGATCTGGCCAAGCCGCGTAATTCCAATTCCCGTCGCCGTAGCGCTCATGCCTTTGACCTCCGCCGTAAGACCTGCACAGCTAGCTCCGTTGGCCTGACTAACTATATCCGATGGCTCGAATCGGACCAGCGCCTACCGCTCACCTCCGGATTATCGCTGGCTGTAACCCGCTTGTCCGTCATGCGAAACTTTCCAATCTATTCAGGGTTGTGACACTCTAGAAAGTGTTCCACTTGGCAATCGTCTGCACTCCTCTGGGAGTAGCATGCTCTTCATGGGGAAGCTTATGCCGATCAACACGCTTGGAACCCCCGCAAAACTCACAGTCGTGACTACACTATCCCTGATTCTGGCCTCGTGCGGGACAAACGCACGATTGGCCTGCAACGCCTCCAACAGCAGCGGTGGCACCTGCATCTGCGGCTCGGGACCCGCGGCCTGCCCCATCAGCCCTGGTCCCGAATTCCTCTACGCCACCACCATCGGGGGCCAGATCCTGGCCTTCAGCATTGATCAGAACAACAACGGAGCCCTTACCGCGATTGGCTCCGTACCCGGTCCCACCACCCTAAGCCCCGGCCTCACCGCCGTCAGCAATCAGTTTCTGTACGCCTCCGACACCCACAACTCTCAAATCGATGGCTTCTCCATCAGCCAGACAACCGGTGCGCTCACCGCGCTCGCGGGATCTCCCTTCTCCACCGGAACTCTCAGTGTTCCGGGCGCCCTGGCCGCGCCCCCCGGAGATCTGGGCTCCCCGGCGAGTAGTCTTCTCTACGCGGCCGACTCCGCCACGGTCGACACGTTCACCATAAATGCAGCCGGAGCGCCCACAGCGCTTTCAGGATCTCCCTTCCTCCCGGAAGTCGGTTTCTCTATCGTGGTCGACCCTTCCGGCAGATTCCTCTACGCTTCGGACGATGATCCCCCGGGCGGCATCTTCGCCTTCACCACTGATTCCACAGGAGCGCTGACCGCAGTGCTCAATTCGCCGTTCACTATTCCGGGGCAAACAGTTGCCGACAGCCTGCCCATAGGCATTGCCGACAACGGTTCGTACGTTTACGCCGCTCTCTCCCAAGCGAACCAGATCGCCGCATTCTCCATTGTGAACGGCACCGGCGCGCTCAGTCTCGTGCCGGGTTCACCTTTCTCAGCGGGAACAGCTCCCACCGCGGTCGTCATGGCTGGCAACTTCCTCTACGCGACCAACTCTTCAGACGGGACCATCTCAGGCTACAGCATCAATTCCACCAACGGCGTGCTGACTCCGCTTTCAGGCTCCCCTTTCGCCATTGCCGGCTTCTCCTTTGCCACAGATTATTTGGGCCAACATCTCTACGTCGCCGGACTCACGGGCATCCAGGCATTCAGCGTCGATTTCACCAGCGGCGCGCTCACCCCTGTGTTCGGTTCCCCTTTCCCTGCGATCGGACCCACGCTCTTGACCTTCGTCCAGATCCCTCCACCGTAGCGTCTGTTCGTTTTTCGTAACAGGCGCAAACTCTCCGTTGCAACATCCCGCCCGGCGTTCTATTATTCGCCCCGCACTCTTCCCCGCAGTACCTGACCGTTTCATCCTGAACCGGGGATCCTCGGGGATCTCCTAGCCCTTGCTAGAAAGGAATCCGCTGCCATGGCCATAAAGAAACTCGACACTCATTCCACCGATGCAAGCCGCAGCGTCACCGTCAAGTCGGACCCTACCCGGATTGATCCTCTTAAACTCAAGCTCGGCAAACAGACACCGCGACGCGACCCGCGCACCCTGATGTTCGCTTCTTACACCACGCCGGCTCTGCCCGCTCCGCCTGCCTCCCTTAACCTCGCGGCAAAGGTCAAGGTCCCCTGGGGCATGATGGACAACGCTCAGATCGGCGACTGCACCTGCGCCGCCGCCGGGCACCTCATCATGGAGTGGACCGCAAATGCCCAAGCCAAAATATTCACCCCCTCCGACCAGCAGATCGTAGATGCCTACTCCGCCATCACCGGCTACAATCCCGTCACCGGCGCCAACGACAACGGCGCCGTCGAACTCGACGTGCTCAACTACTGGCGGCAGAATGGCATCGCCGGCCACAAGATTCAGGCTTTCGTCGCTCTCGAGGCCTCCAACCACACCCACATCATGGACGGGCTCTGGATCTTCGGCGGCTGCTACATCGGACTATCGTTGCCCAAGACCGCCCAAGCTCAGACTCAGAATCACCGGCCCTGGTCGGTGACCTCGATCGGCACAACCGGCGATGGCGCACCCGGCTCCTGGGGCGGACACGCCGTCCCTGTGGTTGCCTACGACTCCCGCAGTCTCACCGTCGTCACCTGGGGGGCTCTGCAATCCATGACCTGGGGTTTCTGGGCGGCCTACTGCGATGAAGCTTATGCCATTCTCAGCCCGGATTATCTCGATCAGAAGGCCGGTCAGACCGTCGCGCCCAACGGCTTTAACCTGGCCCAGCTACAGGAGGACCTGGCCGACCTGAAGTGAAGTAAAACAACCACAGCACACAAGACTTAAGACTAGCGACCACCGGCATAGGCTCGCTCCGAGCCCCGCGTTCTCTTCTTGCGCCTGCACGCTTCTCCATTTAGTTTGAAAGAGAGTTCGAAGGAGACGCATTCTATTTTGCGTTTAACCCGCCGTGAATTTGCGCAGTCGGCCGTCGCCGCAGGCATTGCAGCCGGGCTGCCGGCCGGTCTGTTCTCGGCCTGCAGCGTCTCGTCGAACGCGGCGCGCACCGCGGCTTCCGGAGCTCCTTCCCGTTCCCCTGCCAGGCAGTTTGATACTTCTTCCGAAGCCCCGTTCCCGAAGAACTTCTTCTGGGGCACGGCCACTGCCGCCTACCAGATCGAAGGCGCGTGGAAAGCGGACGGCAAGGGCGAATCGATCTGGGACCGCTTCGCCCACACTCCCGGCAAAATCAAGAATGCCGACACCGGCGACGTAACCTGCGACTCCTATCATCGCTGGCGCGAAGACATCGCGCTCCTGCGGGCGATGAACTTGAACAGCTATCGGTTTTCGATTTCTTGGCCGCGCATTCAGCCCGCGGGATCCGGCCAGGTGAACTCCAAAGGCGTCGATTACTACAGCCGCCTCGTCGATGCCTTGCTGGAAGCCCGAATCCGCCCTTTCGTGACGCTCTACCACTGGGACTTGCCGCAGACGTTGGAAGATGCCGGAGGCTGGCCCAATCGCGATACAGCCTCTCGCTTTGCCGACTATGTGGAACTCGTCGCGCGTGCGCTGGGCGACCGTGTTTCCGACTGGATGCTGTTCAACGAACCCGCGGCCTTCACCTACCGAGGTTATCTGCAAGGCGAACTTGCTCCCGGGCGCGCCAGCCTCTTCGACTTCCTCCGCGCCACCCACACCGTGAATCTGGCGCAGGGAGCGGGATTTCGAGCATTGAAGGCAACGTGCCCCATAGCGCGAGCCGGGACCGCATTCAGCATGTCATCGTGCGAGCCGGCGACGAACTCCGAAGAAAACAAACTGGCCGCCGAGCGCGCTCATGCCATCACCAACTTGTGGTTCCTCGATCCCGCGCTCAATGGCCGGTATCCCGAGGCTTTCACATTCCTGCCGGAAACTGCCATGAAGATTAAGTCAGGCGACCTGGACAAGATGCGCGCACCGCTGGATTTCATCGGCATCAATCTTTACTACCGCACCATCGCATCCGCGCCCACGGCGATGGAACGCCTCTCCCACGCGCAGCAATGGCTGTTCCCGGTGAAGATGGTGGGCGGCCAGCAAGGCCCTAAAACCGACATTGGATGGGAGGTTTGGCCGCAGGCGCTCTATGACATGGTCATGCGCATCAGCCGCGACTTCAACCATCCGCAGATTGAGATTACCGAGAGTGGGTGCGCCTACAACGATGGTCCCGATGCGAACGGCGTGATTCGCGATACTCGCCGCATCGAGTATCACCGTCAGTATCTGCAAGCTCTAGCCCGCGCCATCTCCGATGGTGCAGACGTGCGCGGCTATCATGCCTGGACTTTGCTGGATAACTTTGAATGGGCCGAGGGGTTCAGCCAGCGCTTCGGCCTGGCCTATGTGGACTTCAAGACCCAGCAGCGCACCATGAAGGAATCAGGCTACTGGTACGCAAAGGTCGGTGCGGAAAATGCGCTGCCGCCGGTGATCGCTTGACCGGCAACCCAGACGGTCAGTTCTGCTGCATGACAAGACTGGCCGTTCCGCAGTTTCACGTCCCACCTACTCCGGGAGTTTCATCCGGTCGCGCTGCTCGGCGAGTTTTCTCTGCAATGCGGGATTCACCAGCGAAACCGGGACACTAATATCGCCCACTTTGAATTCCGTCGGCTCGAACGTCGCGTATCCATCTTTCGAGCCCATATGGCCGGAGATGGTTACCCAGACATCTTTCCCAGCGATCTCGGTGAGAAACCGTCCGTGAACAACGTCCCCCTCGTAGGTCACTTGCTGATCTTTGATGTTCGGCTCTCCACCCCCCAGATCGGAATCCGGCGAGAGTCCGCCCGTTCCCGCAGCTCCGGCAGCTCCAGCGGCCTGTGCCAGCAAGGCGCCAATTCCGTCAGAGTTGCTGTGCGCCTCGGTTTTCGGGCTCTGGGATGGCTGCGAACTCTGGCTGGACTGGGGTGCAGCTGATGAATATCCGCCGCTGGCCTGCGATTGCTGTGATTGTTTCGGGGCTGGCTCGAGCTGGTCTACTTTCTGGTTGAACGATTGGGCAGGGGCCGCGATTACCGCGGGAGTCTTCTGCTGCGCCACCGGAGCTGGCCTCTTCAAAACCAGAACAAGGGCCAAGAGCGCAACGACAAGCGTCGCGATGCTGAGGATGCGGTCAAGCTTGAGTTTCATGGACACTCTATAACGGTCAGCCCGGGACAGACAGGCCCAGCATCATCCTACGGGGAACAAGGGCCGGGAATCAGATTACTTAGGTCACGGGTAGGACCGGGTCTCTGGCTAGGTCCTACACAAGCAATCCGCTGCTCATCCCAGTTTCTTGGTCAAGAGCTCATTCACCAGTTGCGGGTTGGCTTGGCCCTTGGAAGCCTTCATCACCTGCCCGACGAAGAAGCCAATCATGGTCTTCTTGCCGGCGCGGTATTGTTCGAGCTGCTTGGGATTCGCCGCCACAATCTCGTCGATGATCTTCTCCAGCGCGGATGTGTCCGACGACTGCTGTGGCCGGCCTTCTTCGTCGTAGACCACAGCAAAATCTTTGCCGCGCTCGAAGCAGAGATCGTAAAGGTCCTTGAGCATTTTGCCGGAAATGGCGCCGCTCTCGACCAGATCGGCCGATGAGGCCACGCCTTTCATCGAGATCGGGGACTGCTCAATCGATACGCCTTTGGCCTTGAGCCGGCCCATCAGTTCGCTCTGGACTAAGTTCGCCACCCGCTTGGGATTCTTCGCCGCCTTCGCCGCCGCCTCAAACTGGTCGGCGAGCGACTTCGAAATCGTCAGCACCTGCGCGTCATACTCCGTCACCCCAAACTCACGCACGAACCGCGCCCGCCGCGCTTCCGGCAGCTCGGGCAAAGTCTTCGCAATCTCCGCCCTCCACTTCTCGTCGACCACCAGCGGCAGCAGGTCGGGCTCGGGAAAATAGCGGTAGTCGTGCGCCTGCTCCTTCGAGCGCATGCTGTAAGTCTTGCCTTCGTGCGAGTTGTAGAGGCGGGTTTCCTGCACGATCTTGCCGCCGGATTCGATCACTTCCACCTGACGCGCGATCTCATAGATCAACGCCTCGCGGATGAAGCGGAACGAGTTCACGTTCTTGATCTCGGCTTTCGTCCCCAACTCTTTCTGTCCACGCGGATGCACGCTCACGTTGGCATCGCATCGCAGCGAACCCTCTTCCATATTGCAGTCGCTCACGCCGGTGTAGAAGATGATCTCTTTCAATCGCGTCAGGTATTCGTACGCCTCGTCGGGCGTGGCAATGTCCGGCTCGCTGACGATCTCGATCAGGGGCACGCCGGTACGGTTGAGGTCGATAGCAGTCTTTTCGTCGGAGTCGGGAAAGCCCTCGTGCAGGCTCTTGCCCGCGTCTTCTTCGAGATGCACGCGGGTGATGCCGATCTTCTTTACCCTGTGGTCCTCCGTGCCCTCTGTGTTTAAGGTTTGTACTTCGATGTATCCAAACTCAGCCAGCGGCTTGTCGTATTGCGAAATCTGGTAGCCCTTG
>PMXH01000237.1 GCA_003165855.1 Acidobacteriaceae bacterium
CTCCATCGGGATTCGGTACGCCGTGAGTCTCGAAGCGAACCGCTGGAGGAAAATGTCGCACCTGTGAATTTGCGTATGGAAGAAACGCTGGCCGCGCGTACTGAGCTTGCAAGCGTGCTCGCGGCCGCAGCGGGACTGCCGGCAATCGATCGCCTGGTTTTCTTTGAACGAACGCTCGAAGGGAAGCCCTACACCGAGATTGCCGCCAGCCATGGAATCAGTGTCGGAGCCGCAAAAATCAAGGTCTACCGCGCCAGAATTCGTTTGATGATGGCCAGAAAATAACAATCCAACATGGAGGTTGTACAGATGAACTGTGAAATCAGCAATGACGTTGCAATGGACCTGATGTCCCTTTACATGTCCCAATCAGCCAGCGCGGACACGCGCAAAATCGTGGAGGCTTACCTGGCAGTCCATCCTGAGCAGGCAATCAACTTTGCTCGGCAAAGCGCCGGCGCGCCCATCGTCGCTGAGCTGAACGCGCTTTCCAGAACTCGACGCGCGCTGCAACAGCGCAACATGAACCTGGCTTTTGCCATCGCCTGCACNNTGCGTGACTTGCCTTCGCTTGCATGCGCATTCTGGGCAGCGGCCGTGGGATTCTGGTTCGGGTATTGGCACTGGGCAAAACGAACGCGGGCGACAGGGATCTGAACCCGACCCGCTCACTTGCATAGGCGCCGCATCCGCACGCGTCTTTGCACGCACCACGGACCAAGGGAGCCCTACGGACAGGTCATCTTTCGTGGGGCAAGTTCCCTTGCACTTGAGGATCCTCCCAGGCAATCCCGCGGCCTTCCGCTCTACCGCCCCGCGCCCAAACCATTAAACTAGACTCATGCGTCGCGTCTCTCTCCGCCCGGCCGCCCTCCTCCTCATCGTCCTGGCCGCCGCTCTTCCCCTCGCCGCTCAGCAAGCCCCGGATAACTTCCGCTGGGTCAACTTCCACTCCTCCAAGGACCAGGACACGATTGTCTGGGTCACGCGCTCGCTCGCCGTGGAGGATTGGACCGCCATTCGCGAAATCGCGGTCGAGTACGACGCCGCCCTCGTCGTCACCAGCAATCGCGCCAACCCGGAGTCGGCAGCCAACGCCGATTCCTTCTCTGTATGGAGTGTCTCGCTCACCAACCACATCGTGGCGCCGGTCATCAGTGGCGCCAACCTGCGCTGGCTTGACTGGATGCGCTTTGCCGATGGCGCGCCGGAAGAGCTGGCCGTGCTCTACGACAACTGCCGCGACTGCGCAGCCAACACCTACTTCACCGCCTTCTATTACGACCTCAAACAGCACCGCTGGACGGCACGCTGGATTCAAGGCGCCCAGGGCGTGCCCATGTGGAGTTCGAACCAGCCTGCCGGCATCCAGTGGTCGCAGGCCTACGCCGGCATCGCCGAGCCCAATGGCCGCGAGTTCGTTGCCACATGGAGCCATTTCGATCACGACAATGGAAAGCCTGCTGACGATTACGTCTACCGCTACGATGTGGATCCCTTCAGCGGCCTCGAGCGCTCGCTCCCTCTGGCCGGCAACGATGCTGACGCCATGGAGTTGCGGATCTGTCGCGCCCAGGATGCCATTCCCGACCTTCAACGCGGGCAGGACTCGGCGCTCTGCCGCAAGCTCGTTCCAGCCGCCCCCGAGCGCAAGCCCGTCACCACGCCCCCGGCCAACAACCACGGCCAGATGGCGCTACCGCGCGCGCACCATTGATGTTGCATCGCGTTGAGCCCATCTCGGCATCCGCTTGCCGTGGTCAATAGTGGCCAGTCATACCCTCTTCCACTCCGTTAGCATCCAAGTCAAACGGGGTGTGACCATGAGCTACCTTTCGAAATCTTTCCTGATACCGCTGATTGCCGCGACAGCCTTACTTTCCACCACGGCGTGCCATAGCAATCCCGCGCAGGTGAACGCGGATACGAATTCGGCGTCAGACCCGGCCAATGCGAATCTGGCCCAGGCTTCCGACAACACAGCGGGGAACCAGCAGCCCGCGGCGAATCAGCAGTATGCGTCGGGCGCCGCTCCCAGCCAACAGCAGGCCCCTCCGCCTCCCGATCAGGGGTACGCCGATCCCCAGGCGCAAGATCAGTCTTCCTACGATCCCGGTTACGGCGAGCAGCCGGCCGACTACGCCACGCAACCTCCGCCGCCTTTGCCCTACTACGATCAGCCCCAGGATCCCGGCGACAACTATATCTGGACCCCGGGCTATTGGGCCTGGGCTCCCATGGGCTACTACTGGGTTCCCGGCGCCTGGGTCGAGGCTCCCTACGAGGGCGCNNCGGCGGATCGGGTGGAATCCAGGTGCGAGCCAGGCCCGCCGAATTGGCTGCCCTGCGTGAGCCGCATACCGCGCCCATGAGTGCCCAACTCCAGAACCAGCAGGCTGCCAGCACCAATCGCGCACAGTTTGCCGATACCAATCACGGACGCCCGGCCAATGTCGCCGTCAGCCAGCCGCTCGCGGCCGATCGCAACATCAAGGTTCCTCCCCAAGTGCCGGTGCGCAATCA
>PMXH01000223.1 GCA_003165855.1 Acidobacteriaceae bacterium
CCTCCGGTTGCGGGCGCAGGTGCAGGCGCACCTCGTCCGCCGCTGCGTCCTGGCGAGCGCAGGCCGATGCATCCAACACGGTCGGCCCCCGCGGGAGCGCGTCCGCTGGGTGTGGGCCCGGCACTGCCGCCTCCGGGAACGACGCGGCCTGGCAGCCGTCCGGGCGGGCCAGCGCGACGNNAAAGAAGGCCCGATGAAGGGCTACACGCCGCCGCCGCGCATGGTGGTGTCGAACGAGCCCCAGCCGATCACCCGCAGCATCACGATTACGGAAGGCATCAGCGTGAAGGACCTGGCGGAGAAGCTGGAGATTCGCGCCAAGGATCTGATTTCCCGGCTGCTCTCGAAGGGCGTCTTTGCCACCATCAACCAGACGCTGGACGCGGAACTGGCCAGCGAGATGGCGCGCTTCTTCGGCGCCGACACGAACGTGATTACGTTCGAAGAGCAGACGGCGAAAGAAATTGATGCGGCCGCCGCGGGCGAAGAGTCCGCTCCGGAAACCGGGATACGACCGCCTGTGGTCACGATCATGGGCCACGTCGACCACGGCAAGACCACGCTGCTCGATTCGATCCGCCTGACCAACGTGGCGGAAGGCGAAGCGGGAGGCATCACGCAGCACATTGGCGCCTATAAGGTGCGAATTACGGACAAGGAATCGCCGGCGTTCGGACGAGAGATTGTGTTCCTTGACACGCCCGGTCACGAGGCCTTTACGCGCATGCGGTCGCGTGGTGCGAAGGCGACCGACATTGTGGTGCTGGTGGTGGCAGCCGATGACGGCGTCATGCCGCAGACGGTGGAAGCCATCGACCACGCGCACGCCGCTGAAGTTCCCATTATTGTGGCGGTGAACAAGATCGATAAGCCGGACGCATTGCCGGATCGAGTGAAGAAACAGCTTGCCGACCGTGGATTGGTGCCCGAGGAGTGGGGTGGCAAGACGGTGTTCGTGGATGTTTCGGCGAAGAAGAAAACGAATCTGAACCTGTTGATGGAAATGATCTGCCTGGTGGCCGACCTCGCGGAATTGAAGGCGACGCCGGAGCGCGCGGCGACTGGTGTGGTGCTGGAAGCGAAACTGGATCGCGGGCGCGGTCCGGTGGCCACGGTGCTGGTGCAGAACGGAACGCTGAACGCGGGCGACAATTTTGTGGTCGGGAACGTATACGGGAAAGTGCGCGCCATGTTTGACGACCGCGGCGCTCCGTTGCAGACGGCTCCGCCTTCCACTCCGGTAGAAATCATTGGCATGGAAGCGCTGCCGCAGGCTGGCGATCAATTCGTGGTGGTAGCGGATCGCGACAAGGCGCGCGGTATTTCGGAATACCGCGAACAGAAGGCGCGCGAGGCGGCGCTGGCCAAGAGTTCTCGCGTGTCCCTGGAAGGACTGGCGGAGCAGATCAAGGCTGCCGGAACGAAGGAACTGAACGTGATTCTCAAGGGCGACGTGCAGGGCTCGGTGGAAGTGATCACCGATCTGCTGACGAAGCTCTCGAACGACAAAGTGCGGTTGAAGCTGCTGCGCTCCGGCGTAGGCGCGATTACGGAGACCGATGTTCTGCTCGCTTCGGCGTCGAACGCCATCATCATTGGTTTTAACGTGCGGCCAGAGCGCAAGGCGCAGGAAATCGCCGAGCAGGAAAAAGTCGACATTCGGCTGCACTCGATTATTTACGAACTGCAGGATGAGATCAAGCGCGCGATGAGTGGCTTGCTCGAGCCCACTTTCAAGGAACACTACCAGGGCCGCGCTGAAGTGCTGAATGTTTTCCGCATCCCGAAAGTGGGCACGGTGGCGGGGTGCCGCGTGAGCGATGGCTTGATCAAGCGCGACGCCGAAGTCCGCCTGCTGCGCGACAACGTGCAGGTGTTCAAAGGCAAAGTGGGATCGCTGCGGCGCTTCAAGGACGATGCCAGCCAGGTCACAAACGGCATGGAGTGCGGCATTTCGATCTCCAATTACGGCGACATCAAGGTCGGCGATGTGATCGAGGCCTTTGTCACGGAGAGAATTGCCGCGGAAGTCATCGCTTAAGAACAGTGGCCAGTGGTCAGTGACCAGTGGCTAGTTAAACCCGATACCAGGTTTGGTTTTGCTGGCCACTGATCACTAGCCACTGACTACTGCAGCATGATCGCCTTCCTTACCCTCGAACTTCACATCGAAGCGGCGCAATCGCTCAAGGACAAACGGCAGGTGGTGCGCAGTTTGAAAGACCGTCTGCGCGGCAGCTTCAACGTCTCGGTCGCGGAACTGGAATCCAGCCCGGTGTGGAATCGCGCTACCATCGGCGTGGTCAGCATCTCTGACTCGCGCGACTATCTTGATGGATTGATGAAAAACGTGGAGCGGCAGGCTACGCGCATTGCTAACAACCATGGGGCGGACGTGGCCGACTCGTTTGTGGAATATTTGTAGGTCCCCGAACCGTCGTTAATCGTTGGTCGTTTGTCGTTCGCCAAGTCGTGCGCCGAAGGGTTTTGCCAACGACTAACGGCTAACCACCAACGACGAGTTCCCTCTATCGCATTGTTACCTCTGTACTTACCCGGACCCCTCCTTTGTGCGCGACAATAGCACTTGAGGGCCAACACCGGCAGCCGATTTTCTGATATTCTCATGCGTTTTATATCGAGGTGAACGGTGGAGAAGCGCGGGGTCAAATATCATCGCGGGCGGTTGGGCGAGGCCTTGCGCGAGGAGATCGAAACTCTGGTGGAAGGCGAGTTGGCGGATCCGCGCATCGGGCTGGTGAGGGTGACTGCGGTACACATAGCTGACGATGGCCGCTCGGCGCAGGTTCTGGTGGATGTGGATGGTGACGACCAGGAAGCGGAGCGAAGTCTCGAGGGCTTGCTCGCTGCCAAGGAATACATCAGGCACGAATTGGTGGAGCGTTTGCGGCGGAGACGCGCACCGGAATTGTATTTCCGGCTCGATCGTTCGGAGCGGGAAAAGGCGCGAGTGGAAGAACTGCTGGCGCGGGCGAAAAAAAGAATGAAGCCTCGTGCAAGAACGAGTGAGAGAAAGGCCTAGCGATGCTGCGGGACGTTCTCCGGCAAATCGAGCAGCGCGACCGATTCGTGCTTACGTCGCACGCGCGGCCCGATGGCGACGCCATCGGATCGGCGCTGGCGTGCTGCCAGGTTCTGCGTGCCATGGGGAAGCGAGCTGACGTCGTGCTGCACGACGGTGTCCCGCGAATTTACCGTACGTTACCCTTTGCCGACGAGGTTCTGCAGGCGAACCACGTCGGCGGGAATTACGAAGCCGCAATTATTTTGGAGTGCGACAGTATCAACCGCACCAGGCTGGAAGGACTGGAAGACCGTTTCCTGATCAGTATCGATCACCATGTTAGCGGACGCCCGTTCGCGCACGTGAACTGGATCGATCCTCATGCCGTAGCCACGGGAGAAATGGTGTTTCGTCTGGCGCGCGAAGCTGGGACGCCATTCTCTCCGGAAATGGCGACCTGCCTTTACACCGCGCTGATGACCGATACCGGGTCGTTCATGTTTCAGGGGACGAACGAGCGCACGTTCGCTCTGGCGCGCGAGTTGGTCCTGGCGGGCGCCGACCCTTCGCATTGCGCGCGCAGTATTTATTTTGCCCACTCGGTGGCCAAGATGCGGCTGCTCGGCGAAGCTCTGCGCAACCTCAACACCGAAGGCCATGTCGGCTGGACCTGGGTGACGCAGAAGCAAATGGAGCGTTGGGAAGCGAAGGAAGAAGACTGCGAAGGCCTGGTGAATTACGTGCTTTCGATTGGAGAGGTTGAGGTAGCTGCCTTTTTCCGAGAGACGCCCGACGGATGTTTTCGAGTAAGCCTGCGCAGCAAGGGCAAACTCGACGTGGCCCGAGTGGCCGAGTGCTTTGGCGGTGGCGGCCATGAGTGCGCCAGCGGCTGCTCGGTGGCTGGTCCGCTCGCCCATGCGGTACGCGAGGTTCTGGAACTGCTGCGCGGCGGTCCGTCGGTGCAATGAATCAACATCAGGTTTCAATGTTTCAAGCTTTCAAAGTCTCAAAGTCTCGAAGGTCAATTGATACCGAGGTAACTTTGCGTGTGATCACTTTGAAACCTTGAACTCCTGAAACCTTGAAACCTTGAAACCTTGAAACCTTCCGTCCTTCCATGACGAATCGCACGCGCACCGACTCGCTGTTGCTGGCGGGCTTCTGCGCATTTCTGTTTTTGTACGGACTCGGGCAGTTCGGGCTGATTGGGGCCGATGAGCCGCGTTACGCGCAGGTGGCGCGCGAAATGCTGCAGCGCCACGACTGGACCACGCCGGTGCTGGGCGGCCAACCCTGGCTGGAAAAGCCTCCACTTTATTACTGGCAAGCCATGCTCGCGTACAGGATCTTCGGCG
>PMXH01000437.1 GCA_003165855.1 Acidobacteriaceae bacterium
TCGATATCCTGGTCAACAACGCCGCCGGCAACTTCATCGCTCGCACCGAGGAACTCTCCCCGCGCGCCTTCGAATCCGTGATCGGCATCGTGCTGCTTGGGACGCTCCACGCCACCCTGGCCTGCGGACGCCGCTGGCTGAAAGCCGCGCGCCCCGGCACCGTCCTCAGCATCTCCGCCACCTACGCTCCGGTCGGATCGGCCTACGTCGTCCCCTCCGCCATCTCGAAAGCTGGCGTTGAAGCCCTCACCCGCAGCCTTGCCGTCGAATGGGGCAATCGCGGCATTCGCATGAACGCCATCGCGCCCGGCCCCATTCCCACGCAAGGCGCTTTCTCGCGCCTTCTGCCGCGCCCCGAACTCGAAGCGCTCGCACTCGACCGCAATCCCATGCACCGCTTCGGCACCGTGGAGGAGTTGGCAAATCTCGCCGCGTTTCTTGTCAGTGACGGCTCCGGCTACATCAATGGAGAAGTCGTCCGCATGGACGGAGGAGAATTTCTGCAAGGCGCCGGAGAATTCACCGCCCTCGGCCGCGCCCTTACCACCGAAGACTGGGAATCTCTCAAGCCTCGCAAAGCGAAAAGCTAGAAGGTACGGACAGTTCGTGGGAGGTGAATGCGTGAATAAAGGAAACCAAATGTTGGATTAGTTTCAGGCCTCTTCGGCTAGAAGCTAGGAGCCAGAAGCTAGTTGCCGCTCCTGTCCGACGGCTGCACCAGCCACTTCAGCACCATGTTCACCAGGCTGAGCACGATCGCCCCCACAAACGCCGCCACGAATCCATGCACCTGAAATCCCGGCGCCAGCAACACCGACGCCAGTTCCAGCATCAACGCGTTGATTACCAACCAGAACAGTCCCAGCGTGACCAGCGTCAGCGGAAACGTCAGAATCTTCAGCACCACACCCACCGTCGCATTGATGAAGCCGATCACCAGCGCCGCAATCAGCGCCGCCACCGGACCGCTAACAGAAATTCCCGGCACCACTCGCGACATAATCCACACCGCCAGCGCACTCAGAACCCAGTTCAGTAGCATCCGCATGTTCGCTCCTTGCGCCACCTCAACTGGTGACGCTCACCAACGGTCCTCGCAAGACTATACCAAGCCCTCAAAACCCCTGTCCCCGGGTCACAAAGTTTTCCAATAATTAACCTTCACCGCCTTTCCCGCCGCCTGCGGTACACTACACAATTCAAACTCGCCTCGCAGGAGAAAAGTCCGTATGCCCGAACTCGCTCTCACCGGTTCCGAATTCAAAAAGCAGTTGCACCAGGGAATTCCAAAAGTGGGCCTGTTCGTGAACTCCCACAGCCCCACAGTGGCGGAACAACTGGCCCACAGCGGCTATGATTGGCTACTGGTCGACACTCAACACGGCCCCATGCAAAACGAAAAACTTTCGGCGATGCTCAGCGGCATCGCTAACGGCGGAGCCAAGTCACTGGTGCGGGTTGGTGCCTATAACGACCGTCCCGGCATCCAGCAGGCGCTCGATCTCGGCGCCGACGGCGTCCTCATTCCCTACATCAACACCGCCGAAGAAGCCCGCCAGGCGATCAGCTGCACAAAGTATCCAACCGTGGGCACACGCTCCGTTTACTTTCCGCAGCGCAGCATGAACAAGGCAGGTCTCCTCGGCTACGCTGGAAATTTCAACAAAGAAGGCATCATCGCCCTGCAAGTCGAAACCGCTTCCTGCATCGAAAACATGGCCGAAATCGCCGCCGTTCCCGGGGTCGACATTCTCTTCCTCGGCCAGAACGATCTCTGCATGTCCATGGGCCTCTACAACAAGTACGAGTTCCCTCACATGTACACCTCGCCCGAACTCGACGCTGCCACAAAAAAACTGATCGAACACGCCCACAAGAACAACGTCATCCTCGGTCTGTTCCTGTTCGGCACTCCGCGTGTCGGCGAATTTCTCGACAAAGGTTTCACCTTCTTCAGCCTGGGCAATGACCTGCACCACCTTCTCACGCAAGTCGGAACCTATGTCAACGACGTCGAGAAAGTATCCCATGAAAAAGGCAAACCCTGGAAGCGCCGCCCCACCGCCCTGTTCTAGAAGCTCATTCCGGCCTGATCTTACGTGCCCCATTTCTCGCATTGTCTGCGAGAAGTGGGGCCGCAGGCGAAAACGAAACCAAGGCGCCTATTGCACCGCAGCCGATTTCAATAGTTTCAGTAGCCAGGTGAATGCGTGGGTTGTTGCCGCCACCGCCACCGGAAGATCCCCATGTCACTCCCACCCACTCGCATCACCTCGCACCGCCATTAGCATACCTTGTTCGCCGCCCTACGCCGCTACAGTACAATCCGCAAGGGTAGACACCGTGGATCTCCTGACTGACATCGAAGTTCGCACCCTCGGCTCTCTGATCGAAAAAGACATCACCACGCCCGATTACTACCCTCTGTCGCTCAATGCTCTGGTCAACGCCTGCAACCAGAAAAATAATCGCGACCCGGTGATGACCCTCGACGAAGATTCCGTCAGCAACGCCCTCGCCACGCTGCAGGAAAAACGCCTCGCCGGCCCCGCCAGCGGCGCCGACAGCCGCGTCACCAAATACGAGCATCGCCTGCAGGAGGTTTTCAACTTCGATCGCCGCGAGATCGCCATTCTCTGCGTACTTCTACTCCGCGGCCCGCAAACTCCCGGAGAACTTCGCGGCCGCACCGAACGTACGTATCGCTTCGAAGCCCTCGACGACGTAACCTCCACGCTCGACCGCCTCAGCCAGCGTCAGCCACCGCTGGTCGCCGTGCTCCCTCGCCAGCCCGGCACCAAGGAATCGCGTTACATGCAACTCTTCTCCGGCGATGCGCCTCCCGCAGATTCGGCGCGAACACCCCAGCCCGCGTCGGACCCCGCCCGCTCCTGCGCCACTGACCGCCTCGCCCATCTCGAAAACGAAGTTCTGGAGTTAAGAAGGGAACTCGCCGAGATGCAGCAACAACTAGCCGCCTTCCGCAAGCAGTTCGAGTAACGCAAATCTGCTCAGTTGGTCCCGCGGAACTCTGAGACGACCTCGATATTCCCCACAATACTCGCATTCAAGTTCGCAAGTTCACTCGCTGGAATCCAATATTCACCGTGCGCGGAACTGCCAACCACGTGGGTCTCATATCGTTGAAGAAACTCGCCTCGCACCTCGAACCGCAGCACGTATCCCGCAAACCCAGACCGCTCGTCTTTCGTATTCCAATCCCGCGCAATCTGACTCGCATATTCTTCGTTAAGCACCGGATAGAAATAAGGCTGTTCCGGCAGCCGCGGCGGAAATTCCCGGAATCCACTCGCACGTACCAGTTCGAATTCGAGTTGCCCTACAGGCCGATAGAGCGTGGTTGATTCGCTAGTCACGCTTCCAGAATAGCCTGAAACTCCGCTGGCGAATTCGTTGCGCGTGTCCCCCTCCCCACACAGTGTCTGCCTCCACACGACCGCACTTGCCTCACCCAGCTCTAACCCCCCTAAAATCAACACCCGCGCCCCTGGCCCATTCCGTGCACTCTTCCAGTGCGCTGCTCAGCAGCAGGAGGTGACCAACCATGACCCTTATCAACCTGTTTCGCACCGAGACAACTTGCATTACCCCATCAACCCTCGATTCCGTTGCCTGGGGTAAAACCAATCACGCGAACACCTGTTTCGATAGCACCACCAGCACCCTAGTCTTCGCCGCGCTCCTGATCGCCTGTTGCTTGGCCGTCGGATGCTCCAGCGACAAACCGAAGACCGAAAACACTTTGAGCCAGTCGACGAATCAGCNNAAGCCGATAAGCTCCACCAGCCTGTCCCCAATCGCTCAACCAATCGCGACCAGTATCGCGTCCAGTCCGGCAACGCCCGCGCTGCAACCCGCCGCCAAGCCTGTGCACAAGAAAGTCGTTCGCAAAGGTCCTGCAAATGTAACCTACACCGACAAAACTTCTGGCTTCTCTTTTGAGTACCCGCGCAAGTACGCTCTCGAGACCGGCAACGCCGCCACCGAGCTCGTTTCCTCCAGTCCCGTTCCCATGGACTTCGTGCAGCCCGGCGGAGTCGCGCTAGCAGCCGTCGCCCTTCCCGAGTCCGTCTATCCCAACTCGGACCTGGCCTCGGCCTTCTTCAACGTCAGCGTGAACAAGACTCTCACCGCCGACCAGTGCGGCGAATTCTCCGTCCCGCAGCCGAATCCCGCAGCCCCGGCCGATCCCGCCGTCCAGGCCACGGCGCAGCTCGCAAAGCCCCCGATCTCCAAGTTAATGATCGGCGACATGGAACTTCAGTCCGCCGAAGCCAACGCTGCCCAGGAAACCCGCGAAGAAGTGTCGAAGTACTACCACGTCTTCCAGAACGGCGCCTGCTACGAGTTCGCCCTGAAAGTCGCAACCTTCGGACCCGACACCGCGGCCTCGAACGAAGCCACAACCAAGCACATCGATCGCGATGAAGTCTTCCACCGCCTGGAAAAAATCCTGGCCACGGTCAAGGTGAATCCAATCACCCCTCCCGAAGTGAATGCGGAAGTCAAACCCAACGTCCAACCTACGACCGCTGAAACCCCAGCTCAGTAGCTACAAAACGGCGCCGGTCATAATCCCCTGACCGGCGCCCCATCTTCTGAACCTCACCCTCCCATGCTCAAGCAACCGGCAAGATGGAAAACCCAATCCCCTTCAGATCTTCCCGAAGCTTTTCAACCGATCGAAACTGCACAGCACGAATCCCCAGATCCCGGGCCGCCTGCACGTTGACCTCCCGATCATCCACAAAAAGCGCCTCCTCAGGCCTGACTCCAAGCCCTCGCAGCGTATGCTCGTAGATGGCAGCGTCCGGCTTGATCAACCGCACTTCCGCCGAAAAAGTCTTGAAGTCGAACAGCTCCAGCCAGTCGAAGTTCTCTCGCAGGTAGGTAATCATGGCTGGATGAATATTCGAAAGAAGTCCGGTCTTGATTCCTCCCCGGCGCAGTTCCCTCAGCCAGTTCACCATCTGCACATTCGCTTTTCCCCACATCTCAACATCCCAAGCGCACACCTGATCCAGTTGCTCGGCATCGATTCCCGTCCCCGCATCCTCTGCCAGCGCCCTCCAATAATCTGCGGCCGTAATATCCCCGCGGTCGAACGCGCCCCGGTTCTTCTCCCACAACGGCTGAAATAATTCACGATCGACCCCGAATAGCTTCGCCAGACGATTGAATTCCTCTTCTGTCGGCCGGTGACACAGCACCTCGCCATAATCGAGAATTACGGCATTGACTCGCACCTCCCCGCTCCCTCCTTCGATTGCCATTCTCATGCCCCTGTTAACAGCCGTCATTTAACCTCAAAACGAATCTCGCAGAGTTCGATCTAGTCGCCGACGGAGGTGCTGATCGCCTTCGGCAATTGCAGCGTGGCCTTCTGCTGAATGTTCGCCGACGAATCGCCTAGCAACAGCTCATAGGTACCGGCATTCGCATGCCATGAAGCTGTGGCAACATCATAAAAACTAAAGCTGCGGGGATTGAGGTCGACGCTGACATGCTTGGTCTCTCCAGGTTGCAGCATCACCCGTTCAAACTGCTTCAATTCCTTAGCGGGACGCGGAACCGTGGCCGATGCCTCTCCCACATAAAGCTGAGCGACCGTGGCTCCGGCGCGCTTGCCCGTATTCGCAACGTCAAAGCTAACGGAGAAGCGCCCGTCACCGGCAGGCGTGCTCCTCAGATTCGTGAATGCGAACGTGGTGTAGGAAAGCCCGAACCCAAACGGGAACATCGGTTCCACATGGGCGTGCTCGTAACCGCGATAGCCCATGAAGATGCCCTCGCGGTAGATGACCTTATTAGTGCCCGCGTCGGGATAGTAACCGTCGTAGCTTGGATTATCGCTCAGCTTCTTTTCCCAACTAATAGGTAGATGTCCCGAGGGATTACTCTCTCCGAACAGCAGCCGAGCCACGGCAGTGCCACCCTCTTCGCCGCCATACCACGCGGCGAAGATACTCTGAACCTTGTCCTTCCAGGCCGAGACATCGACGCTGCCACCCGAGGTAATCACGACAATGGTCTTCTTGCCCAGTGCGGCGACTTGCTCGATGAGTTGCTGCTGTCCGACGGGAAGCTCAAAGCGTCGGTCTCCACCTTCGGATTCCGAGGATGCGTCGAAGCCGACTGCAAGCACGACCGCGTCGGCCTGAAACGCCATTTCGAGCGCGTCGTTTTCGACAATGGTGCTAAGCGGAGCGATGCCGACGCGCATCCCCGAAGCGGAGGCAAACTGTGTCGAAAGTTGTTCCATGACGACCTTGTGCGGCCCCGTTGATAGTTCGATGGTTGCCTGATTAAGGATCGCCTTCGGCACGACTGAACTGTCGATGACGACAGAATCGTCGACGAGGAGTCGGAACCTGCCGTCAGTCTGAGCAAAAACCGCAAACTTGCCGTCGGTTCCCGCCGCATAGTAGCCAATCCACCGGCCACTCGTCGTCGTTCGCACGTAAGGATTGGAATTCTTGTGAGTGGTCAGAGCATTGAGCTCCTGCTCCTCGGGTTCGCGGCGGGTCGAGCCAGGAATCAGCATCAGCTTCTCTACCGTCGTCCCAGTCTCTCCTCCCTGCAGATCGGCTTTGGCGAAGGTGGTATGCGTCACGCCGGTGGTCGCGCCTTGGGCATCCGTGGTGAATTGCGTCAGCCGTGCCATTTGGTTGATGGTGCGAAGGCCGCGCGCATAAAGGACTTTGCTTCCATCACCCAAATAGTTGCTGATGCCGACCAGCAAGTTCGTGTTGGCGAAGCTCACCACCTGCCCACTGCCTCCGCCGGTCGTGACGGTCTGGGCTGCCGTCGGCCCGATGACCGCGATCGTCTTGAGCGCTCCTTTGTCCAGGGGCAGTGCGTTGTTATTATTTTGCAGCAGCACCGTGCCTTCGAGCGCCGCCTGCAATGAAGCGGCCCGGCCCTGAAGGTTGTAACGCGGTATGCTCGTGTCGAGCGCCGGATGATCCAGCCAGCCGAAGTCGACAGCAACGCGGAGGATCCTGCGCACCTTGTCGTCAAGCTCAGCCTGCGTGATCGTCCCAGCATCGAGCAGCGGAACCAAAGTCTGCCGGTTGTAGTAAACCCCGAAAGGCATCTCGAGATCCAGGCCGCCCTTCACCGCCGCTGCCGTATCGTAGGTCGCGACCCAGTCCGACATGATGATGCCAGGAAAATGCCACTGCTCTTTCGCGACTTCAACGTTAAGACGATGATTCTGCGTCATGTGCTCGCCGTTGGTGAGATTGTAGGAGTCCATGATGGCTCCAACTTTTCCCACCTTGACGGCAGCTTCGAACACCGGCATATAAATCTCTCGCAAAGTGCGCTCGTCGATGACCGAGTCCGCATCGTGCCGCAGGTACTCGGAATTATTCCCGAGATAATGCTTGACGGTGGCCGAGACGCCTTCCTTCTGCACGCCTTCGATGTAGCCGACGGCAATCTGGCTGGCCAGAAACGGATCTTCGCCGAAGTATTCGAAGTTGCGGCCATTCATCGGTGCGCGGTAAATGTTGACGCCGGGGCCAAGCA
>PMXH01000528.1 GCA_003165855.1 Acidobacteriaceae bacterium
GTGAAGTCGTCGCGTCCCAGTTCTTTCTGTTCTTTGAAACAGAATGGACAATGGTCGGTAGAAACGACCTGTAGATGATCCTGCTTGAGTCCGTTCCAAAGTTTTTCCTGATGCCACTTTTCGCGAAGCGGCGGAGTAAAAACATATTTCGCACCCTCGAAGCCTGGCACGTCAAAGTTCTCGATTGAGAGATACAAATACTGGGGACAAGTTTCGGCGTAAACCGGAAGACCACGGTCGCGCGCCTCACGAACTTTTTCGAGAGCCTCATTGCAACTCAANNGCCAGCGCCTGCTGCACGATAACGTCGATCGCGCTTCCATTTTCGGCATGCATGCAAATGAGGGCACCGTTTTTTGCGGTAGTCTGCAATGCCCGGAAGATGCTGGCGTCATCGAGCATGAAGACGCCGGGATAGGCCATGAAAAGCTTGAAGCTGGTCACTCCTTCGCCCACCAGTGCGTTCATCTCCTGCAGTTGACCATTGCCGATGTCAGTAACGATGCAATGAAAGGCGTAGTCGCAGACGGCCTTCTTCGAGGCTTTGTCCATCCAAGTATCGAAAGCCTTGCGCAACGGCTGGCCTTTGTATTGGATGGCGAAGTCGATCAGCGTAGTCGTTCCGCCGAATGCCGCCGCCCGCGTGCCGGTTTCAAAATCGTCCGCGCTGGTTGTGCCCCCGAAGGGCATATCCAGATGTGTGTGTACGTCGATGCCGCCGGGGAAAACATATTTGCCTGAGGCATCGAGCACTTTCGTCGCGTTTTCTCGAGGAAGGTCTTTGCCGATGGCTACGATCTTGCCATCCGTGATCGCAACGTCTGCCACGCAGGTATCCGTTGCAGTCACCACGGATCCACTGCCGATGATCGTGTCAAAGCCCATCGATTCCTCCGCTCACGGCCCCACTTGCGCCCGAGATGAAAAAAGAATTCTATGCTAAACTGCCGCACTTCACTTCCTCATAATTCCAGGGAGCGACGAGAGGGGCTGCGCCATGCAGTTTGGCATTACGCTAAAGCCAGACATCTCGGTTGAGCGCATTGTGAGTTTGACGCGCCAGGCCGAAGCTGCCGGTTTTCAGTACGGGTGGATCTTCGATTCCCATGTTCTGTGGAAAGAACCGTACCCTTTGCTCGCGCTTATGGCCGCAAAAACCGAGCGCATGCGGTTTGGCACGTGCGTTACCAATCCTGCAGTTCGCGACCTCACGGTAACGGCGAGCTTGTTTGCCACGCTGAATCTGATTTCCGGTGGCAGGATGGAACTGGGTATCGGACGTGGAGACAGTTCGAGACGTGTACTCGGCAAGAAGCCTGTGAGTTGGTCGCAGTTGGAAACCGCGGTAAAGATTTTTCGCGATCTTACCGCCGGCCGCGAAATTGAATACGAGGGTCAGCCGACGCGGCTTACTTGGGCAACCGTCTCTCCGCGAGTTTGGATCGCAGGGTATGGTCCCAAGGTGTTGCATATGGCAGGCAGGGTGGCGGACGGGATCATTCTGCAGTTTGCCGATCCTGACTTGATTTCCTGGTGCCTTGGCTTTGTGAACGAGGGCGCTCGCGCCGTGGGCCGCGACCCCAGCAAGATCGAGGTAATGGCGGCGGCTCCGGTTTGGGTTTCTGATGATCTCGCCGTGGCGCGCGAACGGGTGCGCTGGTTCCCGGCGCTGGTTTCCAACCATGTGATGGATCTCATCCGGCAGTACAAACCGGAAGACTTGCCTCCCGCACTCACTTCCTATGTGCAAGACAGAGGCGGGTACGACTATCTGCACCACTGCGTGGTGGAAAGCGACAACGCGAATTTTGTGTCTGACGAAGTAGTTGACCGTTTTTGCCTGGTCGGGCCGGTGGAAGCCCATCACCAGAAACTCCGCAAGTTGGCCAGCGTAGGGGTCACGCAGTTTAATTTGTATCTGATGTGCGGTGACGAAGAACAGACTTTGGACATTTACCAGCGCGATGTTCTGCCAGTGTTTCAGGAAAGCGTGAAGTCGAAACGCTAAAGCTTACGAGGCTGCCATCGGCGAAAGTACAGCTGGGCGGTGAAACTTCATCATCGCGTAATAGACTGCAAAGGAAACCGCAAAGCCTACGAACCAGGAGTAATCGTAAAGAAAACGCATCGACGGCACCTCTAGCCCGACCAGCGCCGTTCCCGCTCCCAGTGCAAGGGCAAGCACCGCTCTCCAGTTGAAGCCGCTAGAGTATTCGTAAATTCCACCTCGAAGATAGAGATCATCCACTTGCAGAACACGCCTGCGTACAACGAAATAATCGCAGATCATAATGCCCGCGACCGGACCGAGAACGGCGGCATAGCCACCCAGCCAGCCGAGAATGAACGTGTTGTAGTCAGCAAGCAACTTCCACGGCATCAGAGCGATTCCCATGAAGCAAGTAATCACGCCGCCGGTACGAAAACTGATTCGCCGAGGCCATAGATTAGAGAAGTCATTTGCCGGCGACACAACGTTGGCACCGATATTGACATTCAGCGTCGCCAGTAGAATCGCGATCAGCGAGATCACCACTGCCACGGGAGAGTGAAAGCGGCTGAGGAGCTGCACCGGATCCGAGATTGCGGTCCCGTAAATCACCACTGTGGCCGAGGTCACGGCGATGCCGATAAACGCATAAAGAGTCATCGTGGTCGGCAGGGCCAACGCCTGTCCAACGATCTGTTCTCGCTGGTTCCGAGCGAATCGCGTGAAGTCGGGAATATTCAGCGACACGGTCGCCCAGAACCCCACGGTCCCATTGAGCGCTGGAATGAGAAATTTGAGAAAGTCAGCAGAGTTCCTGAATCGCGAAGGCGCGGCCAACATTGGACCGAAGCCGCCCGCGGCATGGTAGGCCCATCCCAAGAGCAGTAGCCCGACCCCTAACAACACCGGTGCGCTGATCCCCTGCAGGATCCGAATGGATTCAATCCCCATGAGAATGACGCCAAGGTTGATTAGCCAGAACAAGAGAAAGCAAACAGCAGTGGTGTAGGGAAAATTCTTCCATCCCGGCGCGAGCGTGGCAAGCAGAGTGCCGATCGCTTCGCCGCCGATCCAGGTCTGAATGCCGAACCATCCGCACGCCACCAGTGCTCGCAGGACCGCGGCTACGTTGGCGCCCAGCACGCCGAACGAAGCGCGAGCCAACACCGGAAACGGAATCCCGTACTTGGCTCCGGGATGGGAGTTCAGCAGCATCGGGATCAGAACGATCACGTTGCCGACAAAAATCGTTGTCACTGCCTGCTTCCAGTTCATCCCGCCCTGAATCAAGCTCGCCGCCAGCATGTAGGTGAGGATGTTCACCGACATCGAAATCCACAACGCCGCGAAGTTATACGTCCCCCAATGCCGGCGGTCGGCTCGGGCAGGCGCAAGGTCCGGATTGTAGAGAGAACTGGCTTCGATTCGAGATCGGAGGGAAGATTCCGGCGTAGTCGTGGGTCGGAGTTCAGTCATTGTGGCTGTGGAAATAGAAAGGGAAGAGTCACACTCTATCTCTGTATACGATCCTCGCAGTCCTTTTCATTCGGCGGCCGCGGCCTCTCCAGTTTGCGCGGTAAGCGGGCCATAGCTTTCCGGACGACGGTCGCGGAAAAACTGCCAGACTTTACGAACTTCCGCGATCATATCCAGATCAAGATCGGCCACGACGACTTCGTCTTTATCCCGGCTAGCCTGCGCGATGATTTTACCCCGGGGATTGCAGAAGTAGCTCTTGCCATAGAACTCGCCAATGCTCCAGGGCTTCTCAACACCCACTCGATTGACGGCGCCCACAAAGTAACCGTTCGCCACGGCATGCGCCGGCTGCTCGAGTTCCCACAAATATTCTGAAAGACCGGCAACTGTTGCCGAAGGATTGAACACGATCTCCGCCCCGTTCAATCCGAGAATGCGCGCACCCTCCGGAAAGTGCCGGTCGTAGCAGATGTAGACGCCGACCCGTGCGTACTTAGTCTCGAACACCGGATATCCAAGATCGCCCGGAGTGAAATAAAATTTTTCCCAGAAGCCAGGATGGCAGTGCGGAATGTGGTGCTTGCGGTATTTCCCTAGATAGCGGCCGTCGGCATCGATCACGGCGGCGGTGTTGAAATAAACGCCGGGCATCTGCTCTTCATAAACCGGAACCACGATCACCATGCGATGTTTCGCGGCGAGCTTTTGCATCATTCGGACGGTCGGTCCGTCCGGCACTCGCTCTGTCATTTCATACCATCGCGCATTCTGCTCGGCGCAAAAATAAGGGCCGTAGAAAAGCTCCTGCAAACAGAGAATCTGCGTTTTCTTCTTCGCGGCCTGTTCGATCAATTTCAGGTGCTTGTCGATCATCGCCTTTCTGATCTGGGCCAGCGGACGTTCGGTGCTGAGCTCGTTCTTAGCCTGTATCAAGGCACAGCGCACAATTCGAGGCATGAGATGCGACCTCCAAGGAACGCAACTATAGCAGAAATCTTTAGCCGTACAATGCCTGCACTCCGCGCCTCTTTTGCGAAGTTCACGTGCCGCAAGTGTCCTAACGCGCAGCCCTGCCGTACAATGCAAGACGGTGTCAGAAGAGCACAAAAGCCGGTACCGTGTTGCGGACCGTTTGAATGACGGTGCTTCGGAGAAGTGCGCGCCTTCAGGCGTTCCCATTGCTACACTTTCTGGCCGGCCTCTGCTTTCCAATCGCGGTATTCCCTTGAATCTGGACTGGGTGAAACAGGTTCGCGTGAACACCAGCGCGGTCGAGCGTAGAGCGCAAAGTCATGTGGCGCGGCGAACCGTGAAAAAGGAATGGCAAGCCGCGTGGCACTTGCGCGCAATTTCCTGCATGGACCTCACCACCCTATCCGGCGACGATACGGAAGACCGTGTGCGCCGCCTTTGCGCCAAGGCGCGGCAGCCCATTCAACAGGAACTTCGAAGACAGTTGCAGATTGAAGACCTCGATATCAAGGTGGCAGCAGTTTGCGTGTATCACCGGTTCGTTGAAACTGCAGTGCGAGCGCTCGAGGGCAGCGGGGTTCGAGTAGCCGCTGTTTCCGCGGGATTTCCTGCGGGCCTATCCCCGGTGGAAGAGCGCATCGCCGAGATCCGCCGCTCGGTGGAAGCCGGAGCTGATGAGATCGACATTGTAATCACGCGAGCTTTGGTATTCGGCGGTCGATGGCAGGAACTGTATAACGAGATTGCTGAGTTCAAGCAAGACTGCGGCCAGCGTCACATGAAGGCGATCCTGGGCACGGGCGACTTGCTCACCCTGCGCAACGTGGCGCGCGCCAGCTTTGTAGCGATGATGGCCGGTGCTGACTTCATCAAGACTTCCACCGGCAAAGAATCCACTAATGCCACCCTTCCCGTTGGATTTGTGATGACGCGCGCCATTCGCGAATACTCTCAGGAGACAGGCATGGCCGTGGGTTTCAAGCCAGCCGGCGGCATCCGCACGGCCAAGCAATCCACGGAATGGCTGGCGCTCATGAAGGAAGAACTCGGAACGCCCTGGATGAAAGCAGACCTCTTCCGTTTCGGAGCAAGCGGACTCTTGAACGACATCGAAAGGCAATTGGAACACTATGCGACCGGCCGGTACTCGGCGGATTACCGCCATCCGCTCGCATAATCAGAGATTGAGATTGAGGAAGAAAGTGAAACGACTGGAATGAGCATAGCCGACAAATTCCTCACCATGGAATATGGGCCGGCGCCCGAAGACTCGAAGGATGCGCTGCTCTGGCTCGACCGCCATCAACGGCGCTTCGGTCATTTCATTGATGGCGCATGGCGCCAGCCGGTCGAAGGCGTTTTTTTTGATTCGAGCGATCCTGCTACCGGAGAGAAGATCGCAACGGTGTCCCAGGGATCGGCTGCGGATATCGATGCCGCGGTCCAGGCTGCGCGGAATGCGCTTCCAACATGGCAGTCTCTCACACCTCATGCGAGGGCCCGCTATCTGTACGCCCTGGCTCGCGCGGTTCAGCGACATTCGCGCCGGCTCGCGGTGCTGGAGACAATCGACAATGGCAAGCCAATCCGCGAGAGCCGCGATATCGATATCCCGCTCGTTGCTCGCCACTTCTACCATCACGCCGGATGGGCGCAGCTATTGGAAGCGGAGTTCCCTGGCTATACGGCTTGCGGCGTGGTGGGGCAGATTATCCCATGGAACTTCCCGCTGCTTATGCTGGCTTGGAAAATTGCACCCGCAATCGCCACGGGAAACACTGTGGTTCTCAAGCCCGCGGAATTCACCCCGCTTACCGCGCTCGCCTTTGCTGAGATTTGTCAGGAGATCAGCCTGCCCGCCGGAGTCGTCAACATCGTCACCGGCGATGGTTCTACCGGCGAGGCTTTGGTGAAACATGCTGGCGTCGACAAGATCGCCTTCACTGGTTCCACGGAGGTCGGACGCCTGATCCAACAACGTGTCGCCCCGAGCCAGAAGCGCCTCACGCTGGAGCTGGGCGGCAAGGGTGCCAACATTGTTTTTGAGGACGCACCGATCGACGAGATGATCGAGGGGATCATCGACGGTATCTTCTTCAATCAGGGCCACGTGTGCTGCGCCGGTTCGCGTCTGTTGGTCCAAGAATCCGTCGCCGACGAGGTTCTGCGCCGACTCGTGCGTCGCGTCGAGCAATTGCGGGTGGGCGACCCGATGGACAAGAACACCGACGT
>PMXH01000099.1 GCA_003165855.1 Acidobacteriaceae bacterium
CACGATGCGTCAGAGGTGGAGCGCCTGGTCACGGTGCCTACGGAAGTGGAGATGAACGGCGTTCCCAAGCTGACGGTGATGCGTTCGATCTCGCTCTACGGACTCTCGGACGTGATCATGACCTTCAATGAAGGCACGGACGATTACTTTGCGCGCGAGGTGGTGTTTCAGCGGCTGAGCGAAGTGACGTATCCGCAAGGCGTAACGCCGACGCTGGCTCCGCTGGCGAGCCCTTCAGGACTGGTGTACAGGTACGTGATTGAAAGCCCGGATCGTACGCCGCAGGAGCTGAAGACGATTGAAGACTGGGTGCTGGAACGCCAATACAAGCAGGTGCCCGGCGTGGCAGACGACTCCGGCTTTGGCGGCACCGTGATGCAATACCAGGTGCTGCTCGATCCGGCCAAGCTTTATGCGTATCACGTGACTGTGCCGACGGTCATTCAGCAGCTCTCGGTGAACAATTCGAACGCGGGCGGAGGATTCTACGAACAAGGCCAGCAGTCCGATTATGTGACCGGTGTGGGACTGGTCCGCGACACATCGGATATTACCAATATCGTGGTTGGCTCGCAAAACGGCGTGCCCACGCGCATCGGCGACATCGGACAGGTGGAGATCGGGAACGCTCCGCGGCTAGGCGAGTTCGGCTTCAACAAGACGGATGACGCGGTGGAAGGCGTCATCATGATGCGAACCGGCGAGCAGGCGCAGAACGTGCTCAAGGGCGTGGAAGCCAAGACGCAGGAACTGAACGAGCACCTACTGCCGCCCGACGTGAAGGTGCACCCGTACTACGACCGCAGCGACCTGGTGCAACTGACCATCGACACGGTGGAACACAACCTGCTGATGGGCATGGTGCTGGTGTTCATCGTGCTGATGGCCTTCCTGGTCAGCTTCCGCGCAGCCGTAATTGTGGCACTTACCATTCCCCTCTCGCTGCTGTTCGCTTTCATCTTCGTGCATGCCGAGGGCATACCCGCCAACCTGCTTTCAATAGGCGCGATTGACTTTGGCATTTTGATCGACGGCACGCTGGTGATGGTGGAAAACATCTTTCGCGAACTGGGCGAGCGCGAGGGACAGCAGTACGATCTCGAAGAAGTGATCAAGAACGCCGCGAAGGATGTGGATCGGCCGATTTTTTATTCGGTGGCCGTCATCATTGCGGGGTATCTGCCGATTTACGCGCTCACCGGCCCGTCGGGCAAATTGTTCAAGCCGATGGCAGACACGGTGGGCATTGCGCTGGTAGGGGCGCTGATCCTGACCCTGACGCTTGTTCCCGTGCTGTGCGCCATGTGGTTCAAGAAGGGTGTGCACGAAAAAGAGAACAAGCCATTTCAGTGGATCCTCAGGAAGTATGCTGTGTGGCTGGACTGGTGCATGGACCGGCCGGTAACAACGCTGGTTCTGGCGGGAATCATCTTTTTGGCTGCGCTGATGATGATTCCGTTCATCGGCGGTGAGTTCATGCCGCACCTGGACGAAGGCGCAATGTGGATTCGCGCCACCATGCCGTACACGGTTTCGTTCGAGACGTCGAGCAAGTTCTCGCCGCAGGTGCGGGAGATTCTCATGAAGTACCCGATGGTGACGGATGTGGGCTCGGAGTTGGGGCGGCCGGACGATGGCACCGACCCGACCGGATTCTACAATGACGAATTCTACGTAGGGCTGAAACCGTATGGCGACGCGGTGTGGAAGACGGGATCGATTCACAACAAAGCGGAGCTGCAAGCGGATATCGAGAAACAGCTGGATAGGTTTCCGGGTGTGATCTTCAACTTCACGCAGCCAGCTGAAGATGCAGTGGACGAGGCGCTGACGGGCCTCAAGAGCGCGCTGGCGGTCAAGATTTATGGACCTGACCTGAAACTGCTGCAGAATACGGCGCTGGAGATCAAGCAGCGCCTGAGCCAGGTTCCGGGATTCGCGGAACTGACCGTGGTGCGTCAACTTGGTCAGCCGACCCTGACCATTGACGTGGATCGCAGCAAGATAGCGCGCTACGGCATCAACGTGGCCGATGTGGAGGCCATTGTTCAAGTGGCGGTGGGTGGGCAGGCGGCCACGCAGGTGGTGCAGGGCGAAAAGCTATTCGACCTGGTGGTGCGCATGAAGCCGGAGTTCCGCGAGAGCGCGAAAGCGATTGGGACATTGCTGGTGGGCACGCCCGTCGGGCAGCAGATTCCACTGAGCGAGCTGGCGGATATTCGGGAGTCAGGCGGGGCAGCGCTCATCTACCGCGAAAACAACTCGCGGTACATCGGAGTGCAGTACAGCGTGGAGGGGCGCGACCTTGAGAGCGCGGTGAACGCAGGCACGCTGGCGATTGCGGATGTTCAAAAAACCCTGCCGCCGGGTTACCGACTGACGTGGGGCGGCGAGTACGACGAGTTTCTGACCGCCGAACGCCAGTTGGCGGTCATCGGCCCATTGGCGGTCCTCATCATCTTCATGATCCTGTTCGCGCTTTATGGCAACTTCAAGTACCCAGTGGTCATTTTGATTGGCGTGGTCCTCACGGTTCCGGTGGGCGCGTTGCTGGCGTTGAAGTTGACGCATACGCCGTTCAGCGCGTCGTCGGCGCTGGGCCTTCTGGCGCTGATTGGCGTTTCGGTGGAAACCGCCGTGATTCTCGTCTCCTACATCAACAAGCTGCGCATCGAGCACAACATGGACATCCGAACGGCGACGCGCGAAGCTTCGCTGCTGCGGCTGCGGCCCATCAT
>PMXH01000002.1 GCA_003165855.1 Acidobacteriaceae bacterium
GTACTCAAAGGTCAATACATTCAGGCCAGGATCGGTTTTTTTGGAGACCAGTTCAAACATCTCTTTGTAAACGATTGGCAAAATCCATACTCTACGCCGTCCGATGCTTTCTACCTCTGGATTCGCGGGCGGCAACTCGGCGGCCGGCTTCATCTTTATGGTCGCGTCCTGTTGCGGATGACTGATTGCGACTTTAAGGCAGCCAGCAGAGACGGAGTCGGCGACGACTGGCCAATCAGCTATGCGGATCTCGCTCCTTATTACGATCAGGTGGAAGAGTTTCTCGGGGTCTATGGGTCCTGCGATCATATCGGCAATCTTCCCGATGGAAAGTACTTCAAGGCGCCCAAACTAACCAAGGTCGAACAGGCGTTCAAAGCAAACATAGAATCCAAATGGCCGGGGCGTTCCGTGATTTCATGGCGGTACGCCGCGCCGAATCTTCGCCGAGTTCCGCTTCCTATATTGGCGGCAAAAGAGACCGGAAGGCTCACCATCCGAACTAACGCAATCGTCAAGCGAATCACGGTTGACAATTCAGGTAAGAGGGCAACGGGCGCTGAATTCATCGATCGGCTGACGAAGCAAACAGAAACGGTGGAGGCTGATGTCGTTGTGCTTTGTGCATCCACGATTGAGTCGGTACGGCTGCTTCTCAACTCATCTTCAGCAAAGCATCCGCAAGGTCTTGCGAATTCCTCAGGGGTTCTCGGCTGTTACTTCATGGATCAGTGTCCAAGTCAAATTTACGGCACCATTCCCGGCGTGAAAGGGTGGGAACTGGACGACTCCGCCCCACCTGATCCGTTCTATGCTCCATCGGGAGGCATTTATATCCCTCGCTATCACAATCTGGACACAGTCACAAATCCGAAGTTCAAAAGAGGCTTTGCATTTCAGGGAGCCATCGGGCGAGGGTTCGTTCCCGATGATAGTCCTGCCATTTTTGGAATTATGGGCTTTGGTGAGTCACTTCCCTGCCCTGAGAATCGCATTAGTCTCAGCCGACGGCGAAAGGACGCCTGGGGGATTCCTGCACCCCACATTCAATGCCGGTTTCAGCACAATGAACACGAGCTGTTGAACGAACAAATGAGATCCATTCGAGAAATGGTGGATGCATGCGGATACAAAATTGTCTTTTCAGGCTCGACCTTCGGACTCGAGAACGAAAAGGAAGCGTTCCCTGACGCCGACTGGCTCAGCAGGTTCATGTTCAGGAAGTCCTTCAAGAAGAGCCTGGCAGTTGGAGCCGCGATTCATGAATGTGGAGGCGCTCGCATGGGTGCCGATCCCTCGAAATCAGTTCTCAACCTCAACAACCAATGCTGGGATGTGAAGAACCTGTTCGTGACCGATGGAAGCTGCTTCCCTTCGAGCGGAACTGTTGGCCCTGCGCTCTCCATCATGGCCCTGACATCACGCGCTTGCGAGCATATTGCGCAGGAACTCAAGACGGGCGGTTCGCTGAGAAGTTCCTAGCCTTTGGCGGATTGGACATGGGACGGAGCGTCCAGGCGAACGATCATAAAGCGAGCAAGCGCTTCCTTATGATCGCAAGTTCAGAGTTGCTGAATCGGCATTCCTCGATCGCTCGAGCGTTTGCGCGCAGATGGTCTGGCCGCATCATTGAAAACACCAGCGCATGAATCTCGGTGCCACGAAGGATAACCCCAAGGATGGCTTCCAGCGCCATCTTCCAATCTCCTGCGCGCAGTTTTTCGCGAAGTTCCGCTGAGCAGGACTCGTCGGCTGACAGGTCGGCAAGAGTCTTCCTGGTCATTTTGATCCGGCTAACGCTGCCGAACGGATGATTGGCAATCAGAAGGTTGTTCCTGGGGTTTTGGAACATAAGCGCGGAAACGGCCGGATTCAAGTAATCCGCTCCAAACTGCATCGCTGTGAATGTCGCAGGCCCCTGCCTGATGCCTTCGACGATGACATCCGATTCTGCATATAGCCCCGCTCGCAGAAGCTTGCCCGCCTGAATGAGGCTGTCGAGTTCAACCATCAAATCCTCTCGGTGGACCGATTCCCTGCTCGCGTCGTGCAGGTAAAGGATGTCGATGTAATCGGTCTGCAGTTCACGCATACTTGTTTCGACTGAAGCACGCAATCCGGCCGGATTGAACTCTCCGAACCGGGCCTGGCGTACCCCCCCGTGCCCCTTCAGAGCTGCAACTCCAGGCAGGTGGAGCATTGCACGGGCGACAGGCGTCGCAAGGCNNACCGTACTTCGTCGCGATGACCGCCTTCTCACGCCTGCCCTTCAAAAACTTGCCCAGCAACGATTCAGCGTTTCCGTACCCGTAACTTCGAGCAGTGTCGAACAGGGTAATCCCTTCATCCCAGGCGGCAGCCATCGCGCGCAACGAGGCTGCGTATCCCACGCGCCCCAAAACCGAACCACAACCGAAGCCCAATACGGAAGTTGACAGCCCGCCGCTTGTTCGCTGTTGCATTAGCTTCATTCTATCCCCGTGCTCCTCCCTACCCGTTGCGCCTCAAACCACTCCCGCCCAGGTCATGTCTACACCTTCACGTATTCACAAACCAATCCGTGGTAAAGCGGAATTATTGTAATGAGTTACAATTTGTTCGAAGGCCATTTCCATCAAACTTCGTGGCCCATGCNNGATAAGCCCTCTGAAGGTTCTTCTCGTTGTTTATGCCTTCCCGCCGGCCGGAGGCGTAGGAGTTTTGCGTGCAGCGAGCCTGGCGCGGTATCTGCCCGCGGAGGGAATTCAGCTCGACGTCCTCACGACTCGCAATCCATCCTCCGTCGGCGCAGACCAGTCCCTGCTTCGCGAGATACCGGAAGAAGTTGTGGTTCATCGCACGGTCACGCTCGACATACCATTCAGCCTGAAGAAGAAGCTGAAAGGGCTCATCAACGGTTCGAAGGCGCCTTCGGCTCCTTCAGCGGCGGATACCAGGCCCCACAAGCCCAACTGGTTGAAGAGCGCCCTGCAGGACCTGCTTTTGCCCGATCCTCAAGTTACCTGGCTGCCCATTCTGACACGTGCGGCGCGCCGCATCGTGGTGGAGCGCAAGATCGACCTGGTGCNNAAGCGGTTTCCACATCTCGCAATCGTTTTGGATTTTCGCGATGAATGGCTTGCCACGTCGTTCGGTGTAGCCAGCTTCCAATTCAGCAGAAGCGAGAAGGCTCACAAATTTGCCGTACAAGCTGAAGCCAATGCCGTGAAGAGTGCGACAGCGGTGGTTGCCGTCACTGAGGCTGCGAGGCGTGAGATTCATAGCCGGTACCCGCACGATCCCGAGAGCAAATATCACCACATACCGAACGGCTTCGACGCTACACGGTTGCGCTTGTCGCCACCCGCATCTTCGGCGGGACCAAAATCCAAAATCCTTGTCACCTACGTCGGCAGCGTCTACACGTCAACTGAGCCGACCACATTGGTTGAGGCTCTTGCCTCCCTGCCGCCTGAGGTCAAGTCCCGATACAAGTTTCGCTTTATTGGCCATATTGAAGAGCCGCGCTACCGCGACGCACTTTTGCAACTCGGGGACATGGTTGAATTGAAAGGCTTCATGCCTCAGCATGAAGCCCTGAACGCAATGAATGAGACTGATTATGTCCTGCTGGTATCACACGACCGCTTGAATGTTTCGGCAAAATTCTACGACTATATCGGCTCANNGACGCTGCCGCCCGCGCAGATTCCCTGTCAAGTTCGTATCGCCCCGATCTTGAAAAAATTGCCCAATACGAACGCAAATCCATAGCACAACGGTATGCACGACTGCTCCACTCCATCGCTGGACGGACTCAGGAACCTGCGATTCACGCGCAAACTTCGCAGCCAGCCGGCCTCAAAGGCTAACGATGCTCAAGATCGCAGTCGTTACTGCACACTTTCCGAGTTCAGCCCATCCCACGATTGGCAGGCCTGCATATCAGACGCTGCGACTCCTTTCCAGGCAGTGCGATGTCCAGGTGTTCTTTCCTCATGCGAGCTATCCGTCGTGGCTCAAGCCCAGCGGACACTTGTTTGGTGCTCTCGATCGCGACTTCAGATTGCCTGACGTGAAGGTCGGCTACCATGACTACCGCGTTCTGCCGCTGATATCCCGGCCTCTGAATGGTTGGGTTGCCGCCCGCTCACTATTGCCCCATGTCCGCCGCTTCAATCCCGATCTGGTCTTCAGCTACGTCCTTTATCCCGACGGATTCGCCGGCCTCAAAATTGCCCAGGCACTCTCTGTTCCATTTGTTGGCATGGGAGTGGGATCTGACGTTCACAACATTCGAGACCGCTTTACAGCCATGCATACACG
>PMXH01000279.1 GCA_003165855.1 Acidobacteriaceae bacterium
GCGATCTCCCGCGGCAGCCGATTTGAAGTCGCTGGCACCTACGAGAACTCGACGGCCCCCGCGACACTCGCACCGAGTGACAGCGGCATTGCCACGGAACGAGAGGAGACGACGCCATCCACTTCCGTCGCAAAGACGGCATGGAGAAGCCTGATTTACTGGGCTGGTTTGCGGGCTCGAATTGGGGTATGCTGCAGGTGTCGGGGTCATTTTTGAACGGGTGTCCCTTCGACAAAGATCGATCAGCGGCTCGGAATCCCCCGAGCCGTTTGTTTTTTACGCTTNNACCGGAAGGCCCGGAGACAGTCGCACTGATAATTGTTTTCTAGGGGAAGCTAGCTGCACTAATAAACTACTTTTTTAGTGCGCAGTCAGATTTGTAAGTGATTGCCGCTCAGATAGATAGAGGAGATGTTGGTTGCCGATGGTGCGGGGACTGAGATTTTTGGATGACGCAACCCAGTTGCGAGCTGCAATCATCGGTAATTCATCGGCCGGTCTCCGCGAGTTACGCGCTATTGCCGCAGCCGCTATTTCGGATCGCGAGAATCCGGCACTCCTCAATTTAGCGTTCAGGGAATAGGGTTTTCCCTTCACGTCGAAGACGCGCCTGAAGAGAGGAATTTTCGCCTCAACGAGCGCGCCGTTTTGAACATAGTTTTTTTCTTCGGGTCGTTTCGGCTTGCGCCCAGGACTGAGGGATCTCCGCTGCTTCAGTTGTTCTTGCTGCNNGCTGCTTCAGTTGTTCTTGCTGCTTCAGTTGTTCTTGCTGCTGAGCGACGATCCGTTCGGCCTCCGCTGCTTTCGCTTCAAGTACGGGTAACTGTTCAGCGACCCCAATGCTTTGGCCCAAGGTCCGCGGATCGAGAGCTGTCAGTTTCCCCTGTGCGGCCAAAGCAATTCTTGATGGTGCCGCGTTATATTCGAGCGCCAACACTTCATCGACCACCTCATCGATCACCCTTTGGCCGACGAGGAAACCAGGTCGTTTCCGGATCAGTTGACTGAGACTTGGCCATAAGAACATCAATGTTCGAAAGGGGCCGATAGGTTTATTGCTAGAGTTGGACGCACCTCGTTCCCTCTGCGATTGTTCACAGATCCAATTCAGGATTTCGTGCGGATTTTCTTCCGGCTTCTCACGTCGCATCCATGCTCGCAATGCCTGGAGGGCTTGTATCAGCAAAGCTGCGAGGGCAGGTATGTCACGAATCTCGCTTGTGAGGAAATTCCGAACGGGTTTACCAGTGAGGAAATGCCGAACAGGTTTACCTTTGTTGAACTGGAAGCAACATGACTTCGTCCAGCGTTCACGCACGTCCAATATGAGATCAGCAAACCGCCTCCCGAGAATATCCTCGGGTTGGTGGCGCCGAAGATAGCCGCCCAGAAGAGAGTAATAAGAGAGAGAAACCTTTCCTTTTGTGCTTTGGCTTTTGCCTGCGAAGTAGCTGCGATCATCTCGCCCAACTTCGTAAACTGGATTTTCGCCCATCCATCGAACGATTGTCGCCATCGACACATCGAAGTCGTTGCATAAATCCTTGAAGTGTGTTTTGGCCAGCGGTTCTCCACGGAAAAAGTCGCACGACTTTGTCGGAAACCCGAGGGCTGTGAGTCTGTAATAAACACCGCCTTTGGTGAGCTTCGTCTGGGAGGCGATTTCCTTGGTCGATTTGCCAGCGAGCCTGAGCTCGGCAATTCTCGCGTCGTGTACCGGCTCAGTTTGTATCAACATACTGTTTTTCCACGACTTCCCTCGGCGATAAAATCGAGGTTGTTTGTTTGACGACATTCCTCTCAATCTCATCGCGTATCGTTGCATAGCAGGAGAAGGAGGCTTCCCTCGTCTCTTTGCAGCTGGCTCGCCGGGTCTGGGTTGGTAGCGTTTCCCCTCGAAATAGTGCCCCTTAAATAGTTCTTTTGACTGCTCACGCTTCAATTGGCGAAAGGCTGGAGCGACCATCAGCGGGTAATTCCAGCGCTGTTCGTAGTCATCGAAGGACAGATTGTGATACCTCGAAATATGGTGATGCAAGACTCTGAATTTTCGGCCACACTCTCGGCAAATGACACGGTCACGCTCGTTCAAGTGATCTTCTCTGAAGGGATCGGCCCGGTATAGCTGTAATTCTTCAACAGAGGTCGCCCGGGGTATGGGCGCTGTCTGGTCTAGATGCGATACGGCTCGCGAGATTCCCGCCACTCAATCACCTCCCGTGACAATTCCGCCTTCATCTGAAACCCAGAAGGCGGGAAGGCCAGCGGCACGGAAGCTTGACCTGCGGCGGCAAAAGCCCAACAGCGAAAAGTAGGTTCCTGTTTTCATTTCCCCTTCTTCGCCTTTGCCGCCTGAATGCGCGCCTTCGCAGCGGCTCTAGAGGCTTTCTTGGCGATCGATATCCGGCGCTCAGGTGTCAACCGTCTCGCCCGTGTTTCTCCACCGATTCGGCCAAGCTCGGCTGCAACTTTTTTCTGCTCTTCAGTCAGTTTCAGGGTTGGACGATTCCGCATAAAAGTCACATTACCATAGGGGGTAAGACGTAGCAATTAAGCATTTTGGGCAGTTTTCATTTTACACTTGACACCTTAGTGGCTTGACACCTTAGGGGGTAAGGTGAGATTATTCGGACATTGAAAAGGCACACCATGGCTAGACAGGAAAGTAACAACAATTCCATTTTCTCTCAAGGACCCGATCACCCGATTATCCGGGTAGCCCTCTACGCTCGGGTCAGCACCCTAAACAACCAAGATCCAGAAATGCAACTCGCCGAACTTAGGGAGTATGCAGGGCGCCGCGGCTGGCACATCGTTGAGGAGTTCACAGACCAGGGAGTGTCGGGTTGTCGGGAATCCCGGCCGGCGCTCAATCGGCTGATGTCAGATGCTTGCCGCCGGAAGTTCGACGCGATCCTGGTCTGGAAGATCGACCGGTTTGGCCGATCCCTTAAGCATCTGGTCAATGCCTTGGCCGAACTCGCGGCGCTTGGAGTGGCGTTCATCAGCCTGCGAGACAACCTCGATCTTAGTACTCCGTCGGGCCGGCTGATGTTCCAGATTATTGGGGCGATGGCAGAGTTTGAACGGGCTTTGATCCAGGAGCGGGTCCGTGCTGGTCTGCGGAATGCACGCGCCAAAGGGAGGCGACTGGGAAGGCCGCGGGTGATTGTGGACGCTTCACGGATTGCCTCTTTGCGCGCTCAGGGTCGCTCTTGGAGCGAGATCAGCACCGAGTTGAGGATTGGCAAGGGAACGGCACAGAGGGCCCTTGTAGGGTTGCCCAAAATTGTGGGAGCAGGTTCTTGAGCTCGGGCCGTTTTCCTGTGGGAGATGATTCGGCAGGGCATCACAGGCCCTTGAGCAGGTTGGCCATCGTAGTGTCCAGACCTCGGGCAATCACCTGCAAGGTGATGATCCCCGCTTCGCGCTTACCCTGCTCAATGTCCGAGATGTGTCCCCTATTCATATCCAAATGGACCGCGAGGTCAGTCTGCGTCCATCCCTTGTTTTTCCGCAACGATTGGATGCGTTTCCCCAACTGAACTAAGAGAACATGAGTGCCTCTGGACATGCACTCATCGTGGCGTTACTATTTGCGGCGTGTGTCTGGCATGCCAGACAATATGCGCGGAGGGCCTATCGTTCCGAGCCTTCTCTTGCGGACGTTCATTAAGGGGCCTAAACTAAAAGATGAATACTGCACAATGTTCGGACGCGCCATCCTCAGAGGTTCCTTCTGGCGTCTTCTCCTCCTCACCTAATCCGATGCCATCCAGCGGTCCGGCCTCATCGCCACGTCCCCGCTCCGCGGACACTGTCTCCAAGTGGCCGGCCCACCTAGTAATTGTGCGGCACGCCGAATCTCAGCGGAATATCTGGAAAGAGATCGCCACTTCCAAAGGAGAACTGGTCTATGGCGGCGAGTTGCGAGATATGGATGTCTCACTTACTGCCAACGGCAAAGAGCAGGCTGTAACAACTGGACGACGGCTCGGGGTTGAGTTCAAGTTTGACCGCGCATTCGTTTCTCCCTTCCAGAGAACGATGGAGACCGCACAGTTGATGATCGGGCAGTTTCCGTATGCGGTCGAGGTCATCGAGGATGAAAGGCTACGCGAGATCGACTTCGGTGTCCTGGATGGTTTGACCAAGCACGGCATCGCTCATTTACATATGGAGGAAAAGGAACGCCGTTCGAAGCTCGGAAAATACCATCACCGTCCGCCGGCTGGCGAAAACTACCCCGATGTTGCGCTCCGCTTGCACAGTTTTCTTGGGACGCTCACGAGAGAAGCTGGCGGAGAATCCGTGCTCGTTGTTTGTCACTCGGTAGTTGTGCTGGTCTTTCGCAAACTGCTGGAGCGGCTTTCCGAGCAGCAGATATTAGCAATCGACGCGGACCAAGAACAAGAGGTACGAAACTGCTCAGTCACGCATTATGCGTTCGACTCTCACGCTGGCAGGAACGGCAAGCTCATCCTAAGCGACTTCAATCGCGTTTACTATTCTTTGGCGACTTTGGCGCGGTCTACGCCGATCAAGGCTAAGGGGCAGCAGGCCGAGTCTTAAAGGCACTCATGGCATACGGAGAGTACGGGTGGGCGTTCGAGCTGCTGGTGAAGGGATTTGAGCAGCGGATCCAGGCTTATCTAACTGAAGACAGGATCAAATCCAAGATCCGTGAGCAGGCGACGTACAGCGATGAATTCTACGAAGCAATGCTCAGCACCGCCGCTGGCCGTAAGCATTTCGTTTCCATGATGACCTACTGGTCGGTTGGCCAAGGTATCGCTGTGTCGCTTCGCAATTGGGTAGAGGAGCTTATTGCCGAGCTGGTGGTCCACCCCAACCGCAAGGGCGCTTTTGGGAAAGCCATCGCGCAGGCCTATACACTCAAGGAATTGAAGCGATATGAATATATGGCTGCCCCGGACGCGATCGCCACGGCGGGCGAAACCGAGACAGAGCATTCACAGAACCGCACTTGGGACGTCCAAGTTCGTTCGGAATTGCTAGAGCGAGCGAATACCATCACGAAGAATCTGGTTCAGCGCCATCAGAATCGCCAGTTAGCGGTCTGGGNNGCACCAGGAGTTATTCACAGCAGCCGTGGATATCCATGGCGAGGGCTATGTGAAGCAGAGACTGATCTGCAATCTTCTGGTCTTAGAACAACCCCCGGAAGGAAAAGTCTACGGTTTCCGATTCGCCAGTCCACGGATGAGCGCCGAGCGCGACCTCGCCGACGAGAAACGCAATTTGCTTTTGCTCTACGGCTGGTTGAGGCAGGAAAAGCCATTTCGATTGAGCAGCGACGCGGTCGAGGTGAGATGGGCCCATGTCTTCTCACTGCCCGTTTCGCCATCCCAGGAGTGGTTCTTCCACGAAAAAGAAGTCATGCAAACGAACGAGTTTTGGGAGTTTGTCGGAGTGCCCTACGAGGTAGTGGGCTGTGCACTGAAGGCTGCTGGTCAAAGCCTGGGCAAACGCACCGTCAAGCTGCTGAGAAAAATGGCATTCACACGAGTTGTGCGCGAACTTGGAGAATACCGAGGGTTAAACTTTACAGGTATTCGGCCGTATGCAGAGAGACCCTAGCGCAGAGTCGGGTCGTCGGTTAGAGTCACTGCGCGGCGAAGCTGCCCAAAATCCCCTTCACCGCTAGCTTTGCCAAATACCTGAATCCACGAGGTCGCAGGGTCNNCGTCCACGTCTCGGCTGCCCGAAAACAGGTGTTTTCAGACTATGCGACCAGACAAACTCTCGCGGCAGGTTCTTGGAGCGGCTTCTCGCCCGTCCGTGTACTCCCTAGGCGGCGTTCGGTCTCGGGACCGGAGCCCCAGTCCGATCTTTAGATTCCTACCTATCAACGTGTATGTGGCCGACTGACTCGCATACACAAACTCGGCAGGGCTTAGCTATAATGCTCGTGCTTGTTCCCCCAGGGCTGACCATTTTCCCACAGTCGAAGTTCCCGATGACAGGACTTGAGACCGTCCTAAATTCGTAGGCGATTCAATGCTTCATTTGTCCGAAATCGGAAGAAAGATCTGGAGTCTCGTTGCTCCGGATCCGGTCGGTGTGCGTCTCGCTTCTCGGTATCTTCCTACGGGACAGCTTGAAATAACTCCGGAATTCTTTCATCGAGGCCAACCCGTTGATTTCGGGATGATTCCTGGCCGAAAGAACACATTCATAAACGGTTATCGTGTTCGAATTCCAGATCACGTTCTAGGCGTGTCTCAGGAATACCAAGGGAGAACCCTTCGGCTTCGGCCCAGAGCTGTGCAGGAGTGGTTAAAGAAGTACGCCGACAGCGGCGTGCCTGTAGTCAGCTCGGAAAGCGGCAAGCCGATCAGAGCTGTGAGCGCTCAAGTTGAACTGGATCTCGATCTCAAATCGGACGATGTCCTCGTCGCAAAGGCGACTCTCTCAACGCCGGAGGGGGTTGAGCTTGATCAACAGCGGATCAAGGCATTTCCCAACGAGCCTAGTTGGTTCCGGCTCGATGAAACTATTTTTCAAAGACCAGAACTGCCGCCCGATCTCGAAGGCGCTATTGAAGNNTGCACAGGGCCGTCTAATACCCGAAGTTCTAGCTGCTCTAGCCGAAGAGGTAAGGCTAAACTCACCTTGGAACGTTTATGTTTCCGAGCGCGTAAAGGATAGCCACAGGCTCATCGACAAACAGGCGCTTGTGGATTTTCGGCTCAGCGTGACGGATGGCGAAGAGGGCGAAAGCTTCCTGCAGGTTGATCCTCTCTATCGCCATGACCGGCAGACCCTCAGCCACGCAGAAGTAGGATCGGCGATTAAAGGCGACGAAACCTGGCTCCGTCGACCGTCGTCGTGGGTAAAAATCGACAGGCAGAAATTCGGAGCAGTCGAGGAGATTGTCAAAGCAGCTGCCCGCGACAATGTACAAATTCATCCCCACGCGAACGGTTTCGCGTTTCCTGCTTCCCAGCGCGAAGAAGTGATCGAGAGACTGGCGCGTGTCGGGCGGGTTGAACAATCGGACTCGTACTCAAATTTTATTCGTAAGCTTGCGGAATTTAATTGTATCGAGCACGCAGAACTGCCCCGCGGGCTGAATAAGGGGATCAGCTTCTACCCATACCAACAGCATGGTTACAATTGGCTCGTCTTCTTGAGACGTTTTGGTTTGAACGGCATTCTGGCAGACGACATGGGTCTAGGTAAGACTCTTCAGGCCCTTGCCGTCATCAAGCAAGGTAAGGAGCTGAGCGTCCGGGGTTCTGAGCATCCAACGCTCATCATCTGCCCCGTCTCCCTGATGGCGAACTGGCGAGCGGAAGCTATTCGATTTTTCCCNNCTTCGCGATCAGGTTTATGGAGCTGATTTCGTTATAGCTAGCTATTCGGTAGCGGCCAACGATTTCGACGAACTGGCCTCGATTCCGTGGAACTATATAGTTATTGACGAAGCCCACGCAATAAAGAATCCGGACATCCAGAGAACAAAGAAAATCAAACGCCTGCCAAGCCTGCACAAACTAGCCCTCACCGGCACGCCTGTTCAAAACGCGGCCACCGATTTGTGGTCACTATTTGATTTTCTAATGCCGGGATATTTGGGTTCGCACCCCGAGTTCCGGAGTCGTTATCCCAGCCTTTTTGATCGGAGAACAGCTACCTTCGGCCAACATGCCACTGACCTTAAGAAGCGAGTGGGGCCGTTCGTTATGCGACGGTTGAAGAAAGATGTCGCCGCAGAGCTTCCCGAGAAGATTGTGTCCGATAGGATCGTTGAGTTGAGCGAGCAACAGGTCAGGCGCTACAAAGAACTTCTGGCCGGAACAGACGCCACAAGGCTTCGCCACAGCATAGAACAGGATAACTATAAGACAGAGGGCATTAATATCTTGACGCTCATGTCCAAGTTGAGGGCTATCTGCAACCATCCTGTGTTGGAGAGCGGCGCCTCCACCTGGCTAATCGAGGAATCTGCCAAACTAGACGCTTTCCAGCAATTGCTCGAAGAAGTGGTTGAGGGCAATCACCGGGCCTTGGTGTTCTCGCAGTTCGTAAAGATGTTAGACATCATCGAGCATTGTCTTCGCGAGTGGAAGATTCCGAACCTGCGTATCGATGGGAAAACGGTCGCGAATCTTCGGCAGACCATCGTCGATAGATTCAATCAAGACCAGACCTACCGCTGCCTCCTGTTATCAACGAGGGCGGGTGGTGTGGGACTAAATCTCACTGGCGCTGACACCGTCATTTTCTACGACCACGATTGGAACCCTACCAACGATTTGCAAGCGCAGGATCGCGCTCATCGTATCGGCCAAAAACAGACCGTCACGGTGTATCGGTTGATCACGAAAGGAACAATCGAAGAAAAGATCCTGAAGTATCAAGAGCGCAAGATCGCGCTGGCGCAAGCCCTCATCGAGGAAGACAAAGGCGGCATTAAGAACCTTACTCGCGAAGAGTTGCTGAGTCTGTTTAGTTTTGAGGAATAGTCACCCATGCTTACTGGTGGAATCGGCAGTCAGATTGACCAAATTTTGCGCGACGCATTTCCGTGCGATAATTCGCCTGCCCGCCGGCCAAACTGCTGGACAACGAAATGAACGTGGAGACCCACTCGCAGCTCGCCAACTTTATCTGGAGCATTTGCAACCTGCTCCGGGGTCCGTACAAGCGGAACGAGTACCGCAAGGTCATCCTTCCGCTGACTGTGTTGCGGCGTTTTGATTGTCTGCTCGCGCCCACCAAACCCCAAGTACTGAAGGAGCATGCGGCGATTAAGGCCAAACCTGAGAGTGTGGTTCGCAGCCTACTAGAAAAGATCACCGGTCGCCCGTTTTACAACTTGGCCAAGCTCGACTTCACTAAGTTGCTCGACGATACCAACCAGCTTGCCCCGAACCTCAATGCGTACATCAACGGGTTTTCCAAGAACGTTCGCGACATTATGGATCGGTTCGCCTTCGATCAGCAGATCACGCGCATGGGTGAGAAGAACCTCCTCTACGAGGTCATCAAGGCGTTCTCCAGGGTAGATCTCTCGCCCGACCGTGTGGACAACGTGCAGATGGGGTACGTTTTCGAGGAACTAATCCGCATCGGAGCTGAGCAGGCAAACGAAGAGGCCGGGGAGCACTTCACTCCGCGCGAGGTTATTCGGTTGATGGTGAACCTGCTGCTGTCGCCGGAAGAGGACCTTCGCCGCAGTCACGTGGTGAAGACGATCTACGATCCCGCGTGCGGCACAGGCGGAATGCTCTCGGTCTCCGAAGCCTACATTCGCAAGCTGAACAAAAATGCCAAACCTCTTCTGTTTGGCCAGGACTGGAACGACGAGGCTTGGGCCGTCTGCAAGTCCGACATGCTTATCAAGGGCGAGGATGCCGACAACATCCGGCGCGACGATACCTTCACCAAGGACGGCTTTGACCGGGACGCCAAAGGCAAGAAAATCCAGTTCGACTACATGCTGGCCAATCCGCCCTTTGGTGTGGAGTGGAAACAACAGGCCCGTTTCGTCGAGACGGAAGCCAATTCGCTTGGCTACGACGGGCGCTTCGGTGCAGGGCTACCGCGCATCAACGACGGCTCACTGCTGTTTCTGCAGCACATGCTGTCAAAGATGCGCGCGCCCAAGGAAGGCGGCAGCCGGATTGGCATCGTCTTCAATGGTTCGCCGCTATTCACCGGCGACGCCGGCAGTGGCGAGAGCAACATTCGCCAGTGGATCATCGAGAACGATTGGCTGGAGGCTGTCGTCGCGCTGCCGGACCAGCTTTTCTACAACACCGGCATCTCGACTTACTTCTGGATCGTGACGAACCGCAAGTCGCC
>PMXH01000539.1 GCA_003165855.1 Acidobacteriaceae bacterium
GAAGCCGAGAATCTGAAGCCGCTTCAGTTTAAGCAACTTGAACTCCTTGGAAAAAACAGTGGCCGTTTTTCAGTGGCCGATTGCCAGCGATGCTGCATTGCGAGCTGTTTACCAGACGGATTCCTCCGCTCCAGAAAAGATGCGCGCTTAACTCACGACCGTCCCAGGCTGGAAAGGGCGGGCACAAATTCAACCAACTGTAACGGTGAATTGGGGGCGGGGTCAAGCAATATAACACTATATATTGTATGGCCCTTCCGACCAGCGCTCTGGGTTGCACACACATTGCAGCAGTTAACCATTTTACAGGCTAGGGTAAGGACGAGGTGGGAGAACCGCGAGAGCAGAGTTATGGTAGCTCTAGGGCGCGGGAAAAACAATGGGAAGTGCGAAGCGGCAGTTTGGCTCACGCATTGGGCCGGTTAAGCGGGAGATCCTTCGCTACGCCTGAAAAACGGCTACGCTCAGGATGACAAAGTCGGACGAAGGGCCTAATCGGGGAAAGTTTCCAGTATCTCTTCCACTTCCTTGCTGGTTAATGGCGGAGCGTTCGGTCCCGCGCTGAGGGCGGGCAGGCCGGTGACCGGGTCGGTGACAAACTTTACTCGATGTTGCCGCTTGGAGCGGGGCGTCAGGATGATGCGGCCGTTCTCGACGTTGGCATCCAAACAATCGCCGGTGCGGATATCGAGGCGGCGGCGTAGCGGGCCAGGAAGAACGACCTGTCCCCGAGTGGAAACCTTGGTTTGCATGGTAAGACAATCTTACCACGATTGCGCCCGTCAGCATGCGGCGAGCTGCATAGGTCCCTTCGGCAGGCTCAGGGCAGGCCCTTCGTCGGGAGTCGCCCGCTTCGCGTGCGACTCCGCTTCCTCAGNNTGGTTACTTTCGGTCAAGAGCCGTGGACACGTTTACCCCCTGTCCTTTCTCCCGTACTGTGAAGACTCCAATCCCGGTCCGCTCCCTCGGCCTGGATCCCTTTGGAGTAAATGCATGGATACTGCGCCTCAACGGAACTTTCAGCTCGGGATTCTGCCTGAACGCAGGATCGACAAGCGTGCGCTGTTCACCAGCTACGGCTTCATGGTGCTGGTTACTCTGATCCTGATTAACCTGGGAGTTCTATTCCCGGACAGGCTCCAGCTCACGGCGTATCGCGTCACCGAACTGATTCCGCTTCCGGCCCTGAGGCCGGAACCCGCGCCGATCAAAGTGAAGCCGGTCGTGAAGGCGAAGCTGCTTCCTCCTGCGCCGGTTTTTGACCGGCCGAAATTGGTCGTGCCCCATGAAGTGCATCGCGCTCCCACTCCAGAGCCGGTGGAAGCACCCAAGGTCGTGATGAACCAGTTCGCCACTCCTCAGATAAAGATGGTCTCGGCGGCGCGTCCACAACTCTTGCATACCGGAGACTTTTCCGGCAGTTCCGTTGCGCCGACGGTAAATGCGGCGGTGCAGAAAGTGCAAACCGGAGGCTTCGGCGATCCCAATGGCTTGACGGGCACCGGCAAGCCAAACGCCAAGCTGTATGGGGCTCAGGCTGGTTCATTTGACATGCCAGTGGGTCCGGGACAAGGCAACGGATCGGGCGGAGCCAAAGGTATTAAAGGAACGATTGCCAGCGCCGATTTTGGCAGCGGCATCGCAACCGGAGGCAAAGGCGACGGCCGCAGCGGCGGCGCAGGAATCTCAACCGGAGGATTCGGAGCCGAACAGGTGGTTCACGGTGGACCGAAGATCGCGCAGGCGGATTCGGGGCCTGCCACCATCCCGGTGGAAATCACCTACAAGCCGCAGCCGGCCTATAGCGATGAGGCGCGCAGTCTGAAGTTAGAGGGTGAAGTACTGCTGGAAGTGATGTTCACCGCCAACGGAACGCTGCATGTGAATCGAGTAGTCCGCGGCCTGGGCCACGGCCTCGATGAGGCGGCCATGGCGGCTGCCAACAAGATGCGGTTCAAGCCCGCGCTGCGCAATGGACAGCCGGTGGATTCGACGGCCGTCGTGCACGTGGTCTTTCAGATGGCGTACTAAAAGTTTGGGTACTCGGAAGGCTTAGCTCAAAAGATTCGTTTCGTGGTCCTGAAGGTGCGAGGCGAATCGAGGAAATTGATTCACAGAAACATCGATCAAAGATTCATCGGTCAGATTCATCGGTCAAAGAGACTTGGAGAAAATAGTTATGCGCACTTCGAATTGGATGTTCACGGCCGCACTGCTAGTCGCGGTGAGCGCTACCGCGCAACAGCAGCCGGCGGATTCGCAACTTCCCGCGCCATCGAGCGCTGGCGCAGCCACGCAGACGGCGCAACCGCCGGCGGATGCACCGTCTCAGCCCCAAGTGTCTCAGTCGCAGACGCAGACGCAGCAGGCTACGGCTCCGGCGCCAACGCCCTCCGTCCTGCCCCAGCCCACCACCATGGATCAGGTCGTGGACCGCTTCATCGAGCGCGAACACGGCCTCATGAAGGCGCTCTCCACCCGCACGCCGGTGGTGGAAACCTATCTCCAGAACCTCAGCGCCGATCCGCAACTCGGCCCCGTGCCCAGTGCCGATCATTACTTTCTGGGACGCATGGATATGGGTGAGTCGGTCGACCGCAAGGATTATCTGAAGGAGCAGGACAAAGGCATGGAGACCCGCCTGATGGGCGGCTTCAACAAACTCTTCAAAGTGCAGTACCAGCCTATGGGCTTCTCCTGGATGGTCTATGCCGATCGCACGGACTTTGACCGCTCGCACTACGAGTTCCACTACATCCGCCGCGAATTTCTTGGCGATGTTCGCTGCCTCGTATTCGACGTCACTCCTAAGAAAAACTCCGGCAAGGGACGATTCCTGGGCCGCGTCTGGGTGGAAGATCAGGATTACAACATTGTCCGCCTGAACGGCACCTACGCTCCCGCGCCGAAGAATTCCTACTTCTTCCACATGGATAGCTGGCGCCTGAACCTGATTCCAGGTTACTGGGTCCCGGCTTACATCTACAGCGAAGAAGGCGACTTCAGCGCTGGCGTGAAGAACAAGATGGCCTTCAAGGCGCAGACCAGAATCTGGGGCTACGACTTGAAAAAAGGCGACAAGGACGATGAACTCACGCAGATTCGCGTGGACAGCGTGAAGGACGAGAGTCCCACCACACAAGACGCGTCTCCGCTGCAGGCCGAGCGGGAATGGCAGCAGCAGGCGGAAGACAACGTGATCGAGCGCCTCACCCGCGCTGGATTGCTCGCGCCCGAAGGCGACGTCGATCGCATTCTTCAGACCGTGGTCAACAACCTTGAGGTCACCAACAACATCGACCTGCCGCGTCCGGTGCGCACTCGCGTTCTGCTCACGGCGCCCCTTGAAACCTTCAGCGTCGGCAACACCATCGTAATCAGCCGCGGATTGATTGATGTGCTTCCCGATGAGGCTAGCCTGGCCGCTGTTCTCTCGCATGAACTGGCGCACATCGTGCTCGGCCACAACCTGGGCAGCAAATATGCCTTCAACGACCGCATGCTGTTTTCCGACGACTCCACCTACAATAACTTGGGCTTCAAGCACATTCCGGAAGAGGAAGTCGCAGCCGACAAGAAGGCCATCGAACTCCTGAAGAACTCGCCCTACGCCCAGAAACTCGACAACGTCGGCTTGTTCCTGAAGGCGCTGCAAGCGCGCGCTCCTCAGCTCAACGCCCTTTTGACTACGCACCTGGGCAATTCACTCGAGGAGAACGGCACCATCAATCGGCTGAGCGCTCTGGGCACACAAGGTCCGGCACTGGATAACAACAAACTGGATCAGGTCGCGGCTCTGCCCCTGGGTGGACGCATCAAGATCAACCCCTGGGACGACAAGGCAGAAATGGTGAAGACGACTCCGGTCGCCATCACTTCGGCACGCGACAAGATGCCGTTTGAAGTCACTCCGTTCTATCCGCGGTTGGCACGCTACGGCTCCTCGACCACTCCGAGCGCCGCACCGGCCACTTCCGCCGCTAACTCGAACTCAGGCAACTAGAGCAAGGCTCCACTCCAAGTTGCAATAAAACGCTGGCCGGGATCCGGAATCACCTTCCGGGATACCCGGCCTTCGTTTTGTTAGGACTGGCAAACCCCGCCAGCTAAGAAGCGCGTTACGACGCGAACCTGATCTGGAATCGCATCCTACTGAATTTGTACACTCAGAAGATCGGGCCAAAGGCGAATCAGAGCAAACCGAAGAGCGATACCAGCACAGAGTGCAACGAGGACGCTGGAGAGCGACCCGATCAGGAAGTACTCGGCAAAGTCTCTGTTCTTGGCGAATTCGTCAGACCGCACGACTCCCTTGGCAGCGACGAGAAAGGCAAGAGCTGCGTAGCTTCCTGCGGCAACCACAATTGTCAGAACGATCCGTTCCAAGTTTCCTATCAGGCGGCCACGATTGTATTCCTGGACGTCGACAGTGGATTGCGCCGGTTGCTCGACCGATGCAGCAATAGAACTCACTGATCCTGACGCCTCTGGCTGCAACCGTAGCTGCGGCGAAATAGGTAATTGTTCCGAGCTGGCATTGAATGTTTTCTCGGAGGGCAAAGTGCCAGATTTTCTGAGAATTCCCCGAACGATGTACGTGCCACCTCGAACCACTGCGAACAGGGTGCTTACCGATATACAAAGGGCGGCCAGTTGAGCCGGGGCTATCAAGGCTGGGACCCATTGCGAAGTGAGGTGGCAGGAGCGTATCAGTACTAGACTAAACACCGTGAAGGCCGCGATCCAGAAAGTCTCGAACTCGGCGAGCATTCGCATCGGGAAAAGATACCGGAGAAGCGGTTGAAATAAAACGATCAAAAGCAGCCAACCGGACAAAATAATCGAGCGAGACAGCACGTACGCAAGTGCAGCCGCAAGAATCGCGCGGGAGGGGAGAATGATCCCCCAGCGCTTCCAGCGGATGCGCGCCGCTTCTCCGTTCAGGGGATCTGCTGTAACTGCGTAGGCGGCACCGGTCCACAGCAGCAGCGACTGAGACCAAAGCAGAAATTCAGGGCTAATGATTTTAGGAGGGACCATGTTTCGAGCCGAGCAAAGGGTCGACCTGCCTCTGGAGAATCATACGCCAAGCATTTTCCGCCGCAATGTATGGGGAACAGCCAGCAGCAAGAACCTGCCTCGAAACTACCTGCTTCTTGATTTTTAGCTTCTTCGCCACTTGCGTTTGCGACATCCCCTGGCGCAGCAGGCCAGCGATCTGCCGTTGAGGGTGGGTCCAGCGGGAGCGGTTAAACCAGAGCAGTCTCGCCATCCCATTCAGGATGTCATCCAGATCCCCCATGCCGAGAAAGACACCTCCTAGAGCCTTGGTTTTCTTGGCATATTCGATTGCAGCCCGCGCAATATGCAGCGCGGGTCCGTCAATATTGATGGCATATTTTTGAATCGGCGTATCTAGCGTCCCAAGGCCGATTCCCACGCGGAATTTGCAATTTGGGAAAACTTCCTCAAGACGCCAAATCAAATCGGGAAGGACGGTTGCCGAGTTCAACAGGCCCTGAAACTCATCCCCCAAAGTAATAACAAACTTGGACTCGATTGTTTTACGATGTTCCCGGTTAAGCTTTTCGATCAATTCTCCAAATCGCCTCTGGAGCAGGCGACGTTGGGAACGCGGTACGGAACGTGAGCCAACCATGTCCGCGATGACCGAGATGTAACGCTGCGACGCTCGAACCAATTCCCCTCTCCGTGGGCCCCTATAAGTTCCCGACCATTGTCACCCAAATATGGGTGATTATCAAGCAGTCACCCATTATTGGGTGACGAAGGCAATATCACCCGATAATGGGTGACCGAACCCTATTCTTTTCTTCCTGAGCTCTTTCCCGGCAGCCCCGCCGGATTTTCATGAGTCCGTTCACGGAAAGTCCCCCGCATGCCTGCCGCCAGCTTGACGCTCGACTCACCGAACTTGTCGCGTAAGCGATCGGCGGCGGCGAGTGCGTCTTTCCAACGCTGTTGCCGGCCGCCTTCGAGCAGATTGATCTGCTCGGCCTGCCCCTCAAAGGATGACGCCTGCACTCCCAACAGCCTCACTTGTCTGCCCGGCTTCCAATTCTTGCGGAACAGCGCCCGCATCTGCGCAAAGATTTCGCCGTCGAGCTGCGTCGCCGCCGGCAATGTATGAGCGCGGGTGATGGTGGTGAAGTCTTGGTAGCGCAGCTTGAGTTGAATCGTCCGGGCATGGAAGTTCGCTTCCCGCAACCGCCGTCCCACCATCTCCGAGAGCCGCATCAACGTTGCTTCAAGCTGGTTCGCATCGGCCGTGTCTTCGTTGTAGGTATGCTCGTGGCTGATCGATTTGGCCGAGACATCGGCGCCAACTTCTGTATCGAACCATCCCCCGGCATCTTCCCCACGCGCTTTGCCTGCCAGGGCCAGTCCCCATTTGCCGAAGCGTCCTTCGAGTTCAGTTTCTCCCAGCCGCGCCAGGTCTCCTACTTTCTTGATACCCAACTCGTGAAGATGGCTTTCCATCACCTTGCCGACGCCCGGAATCTCCCGCACATCCAGCGGCGCAAGGAACTTCGGCTCCTGCCCGGGAACGATCCACAGCACGCCGTTGGGCT
>PMXH01000063.1 GCA_003165855.1 Acidobacteriaceae bacterium
GACGACGAGGATCGCGAGAACGAAGGCGATATCACGCTGGCGGCGGAGAAGGTGACTCCGGAAGCGATTAACTTCATGGCGAAGTATGGGCGCGGGTTGGTGTGCCTGGCGATGACGGAGGAGCGGCTGGATCATCTGCGGCTGGGGCCGATGAGCGCGGAGAATACTTCGCAATATGGGACGGCGTTTTGCGAGGCGATTGATGCGCGGGCGGGAGTGACGACGGGGATATCGGCATTCGACCGGGCGAGGACGATTCAGGTGGCGATTGATCCGGCGACGAAGGCGACGGATTTGGCGCGGCCGGGACATGTGTTTCCGCTGCGCGCACGAAAGGGCGGGGTGCTGGTGCGGGCGGGGCAGACGGAAGCGTCGGTGGACCTGGCGCGGCTGGCGGGATTGATTCCGGCGGGAATTATTTGCGAGATCATGAAGGACGACGGGACGATGGCGCGGGTTCCGGACCTGATCGAGTTCTGCGGGCAGCATGGGATGAAGATGCTGACGGTGGCGGAGCTGATTCGGTATCGCATGGCGCATGAGAGGTATGTGCATCGGGTGGGCGAGGCGCTGGTGGAGACGCGGTTTGGGGAGTTTCGGCTGATTGCTTATGAGAGCGAAGTGGATGGTGGAGAGTCGCATGTGGCGCTGATTCGGGGCGACGTGGAGGGCGTTATTGAGCACAACGAGTCGCCGGTGCTGGTGCGCATGCATGCGCATTGCCTGATGGGAGACGTGTTTGGGTCGACGGGGTGCGAATGTCATGCGACGCTGGAAGGGTCGTTGCGGCGGATTGCGCAGGAAGGACGCGGGGCGCTGATCTATCTGCATCAGACGTCGCAGGGGTTTTCGGTGGAAAAAGTTGGGGAGCGCAGCGGGCTTACGTTTCACAAGGGGCGGAAGTTGCCGGCGCTGCTGGACAATGAGCGGCAGACGCAGCGGGAGATTGGAATTGGGGCGCAGATTTTGTCGGATTTGAATCTGCGGAGAATTCGGTTGCTGACGAACCGTCCGAAGCGGGTGGCGGCGCTGGAAGGATTTGGGATTGAGATTGTGGATCAGGTTCCGGTGGAGTTGAGCGGGGTGCGGGCGGGAAAGAGCTGAGGGTTGCTGGGTGCGGATTGTTTTCTAGATGGCGAGAAACAGCGGGTTCCTCCACTCCGCATTCCGTTGCCTACGGCAACGAAATGCTCCGGTCGGAATGACAGTTCAGTAAGACGGCAAACAATGACAGGTCGCTAAAACGGCAAACAACGCTAGAAGGGCTTGCGGACGACGACTTCGCTCTCGCGAATGAAAAATTGGGCGGAACATTGCTCGGAGCCGCAGATGACGGGGACGAGGCCGCTGATTTGGCGGCGAGTGATGAGGCCCAGCATGCCGCAGGATGGGCAGGCGAGCACGGCCCAGTAGGGATCTTCCTTCTCGCCGACTTCGCCGGCGTTCTCGAGCACAAAGACGGTTCCGGGCTGCATCTGTTCCGGGATCCACTCATTGAGGATGTCCAGTTCGGCGACCATGTGTTCCCCCTTGTGAAGCGCTTTCTGAACGCAACCTTTGTGTCTAAGAGACCTTTCTAGCACGCTTACGCTCAATCGACGATGTTACGGAGGTACTCGCTTTCCTTGCGATGACCTCGGCGCGCACCTGGCGGACCGCGTCGCTGAGGCAAATTCCCAAAATGGGCTGGCTGGAATTCCTCAGAATGTCGACGATTTGGCGGGCTGAGGTTTCGAGACAGAGATGGGTGCCGTCGGTGAGCAGGTGAACGTCGGAGTTGCGGCCAACGATTTCGGCGAGGCCTTTGCCGAGCTCGCGCTCGAGGTAACGCATGACCTTGCGGACTCCCTGCAGGGAAAAACCTTTGCGGCGCAGCTCGCAGATGACGGCGATTTCGGTAAGGTTCTCGATGGAATAAAGACGGCGGTGGCCCTGACGCTGGGGCTTGACGACTCCACGCTCGTCCCACCACTGGAGCTGGCGGGCGGTGATGCCGGTTAAGGCGATTACGTCCTGTGATGGAAAGCTATCTTGCATTCTTACCCGTTTCTGTTTGAAACAATCTGCGTGCTGAATGTTTCAAACATTTTAGACACGAGTGGGTGGGTGTCAACGAAGAATCGGCGGGGAGGGGGTAACTAGAAGAGTGCGGGGAGGGGAGGGATTTTGTAATTTGGTAATTTTGTAATTTGGTAATTTGAAAGCTTAAGGTCCAAGACTTTCACCACAGGGGACACGGGGGATCACAGGGTAGATCAACAGGCACAGCCGCCGCCTACTAAGTGGACTATCTCCAGGCGGTCGCCGTCTTTCAGAAACGCCTGTGGCCAGCGGTCGCGGGAGGGGATTTTGTAATTTGGTAATTTTGTAATTGGGTAATTTGAAAACCTTCACCACAGAGGACACAGGGGATCACAGGGTAGATCGGGAGGCACGGCCGCCGCCTACGAAGTGGACTATCTCCAGGCGGTCGCCGTCTTTCAGGAGGGTCTGTGGCCAGCGATCGCGGGGGACGATGTCGCGGTTGAGTTCTACGGCAACGCGGTCCGACTTCATGGCGAGGGATTCGATCAGGGCCGCGAGGGTGAACGGGGCGGGAGGCGCGGGGTCTGCGAAGGTGCGGGGTTCGTCGTTGATGTGGAGGTTCATGGGACGCGAGATGCTGCATGAAATCGGCTCAGATCAGTTTAGCAGCCGCCTTGCCACTTCTCCCGCAAAGGGCGCGCGAGAAATGGGGCACCCAGCATTCTCTCACGGGCCGGGTCGCCTCGCTGCGCTTGGCGGGAC
>PMXH01000212.1 GCA_003165855.1 Acidobacteriaceae bacterium
GATCTCGCTGCGCACGCCGAACTCCGGCAGATAAATTCCCGGTTCGATCGAAAAACAGGAGTTGGGTAGAAGCTGGCGCTCGTCGTGGATCTCCAGGTCGTCCATGTTGGCGCCGTTGGAATGTACGTCGGTGCCGATGGAATGTCCGGTGCGGTGAATAAAATAATCGCCGAAGCCTTTCTGCTTGATGTGGCCGCGGGTGGCGCGATCCACTTCCCACCCGGCGATGCGGCGCCCGGCGTCGATGGCTTCGGTTACGGTCTTGATGCCGGCGTCGCGTGCATCGCGAACAATCTCGAACACTTCGCGGATGCGGTCGGAAGGGGCCTTCCCGAGAAATCCCATCCAGGTAATGTCGTAGTACACCGCTCCCGGAATGTTCTTCTTTCCCCACACGTCGAGCAGCACCAGATCGCCTTCGCGAATGGGAACGGGGTGATCGGCGCGCGGTTCGTAGTGCGGGTTGCCGGCATTGGCGTTGACGGCCACGATCGGCGGATCGTCGGTAAGCAGGTTCTCGCGGCGAAATGCTTCCACGAACCACTGCTGGATTTCATGTTCCGTGGTTCCACCGCTGCGGACGCGCCGGCCGATTTCCTTAAAGGATGCAGACACAATCGAATCCACGCTGTCACGGGCGGCAAAGTGCGTTTTGATTTGGTCTTCGCTCCAGGTCGCTTCGAACTGTGCGATCAGGTCGGCGGCGCTAACCACGTTCTTGCCCAATCCGCGCAGTAACTCGATGGTGCCACCATCGACCAGAGAGATGGTGAAGACAATGTTGTTGGGCGAATACTGCATGGCGATGTCGCGGTAAGGTGCGAGCATCGACTTCAGGGTGTCGAATAGCTCCTGCCATCCAGAATATTGGCGCTTGCTTCCGGGGAGGGAATCGAGGTGGCCGGCTTCGATCTTGTGAACCAGTTTTACGGGTTCGCCCTGCGCCGGTATCAGGTAGAACCAGCGGCGCGTCACCATCAGACCCTCTGGCAAGCCGAGCACGCGATAGGCGATGGGATCGCGATGATGATGGTCGTAGAACAGCCACGCGTCGATGTTGCGTTCGCGCAGCGCAGATTGAATGGCAGCCAGGTCCATGGGCAAACCCCTATTGTAAACAATGGGAGGGATTTGGGCGAATCGGGATGCGGCGACTGGTGTCCCAAACTGTGAACGCTGTGGGCTGATTCCTTGCTAAACTACGCCACACGGCTACGGCAATGTACGCGATAACTGAAGCAGTTCCGAGCAAACGCGTGCGCATCGAATCGATCGATGTGGTGCGCGGCTTCATCATGATTCTCATGGCGCTCGATCATACGCGAGACTTCTTCGGTGTTCCCGGCGTAAGTCCAACCGACCCCGCTACCACAACGATTCCGTTATTCTTCACGCGCTGGATCACGCATTTCTGCGCGCCCGTGTTTTTTCTTCTGACCGGAACCGGCGCCTATCTTTCTCTGCGCAAGAAATCAAAACGCGAGTTGTCGCGATTTCTCTTTACTCGCGGGCTTTGGCTGATCTTTCTCGAGCTTGTGGTGGTGCGCTGTTTCGGCTGGCAGTTTAACTTTGACTATCACCTGGTCCTGCTCAACGTTTTATGGGCGCTGGGCTGGGCCATGATTACGCTCTCAGCGTTGGTTTACCTGCCTGCTTCTGTTGTGGCCGCATTTGGGGTAGTGATGATCGCAACCCATAATCTTTTCGATTCCGTCCAATCCTCCAACCCGATTTGGTCCATCCTGCACTCCCCCAATTTCATCGTGAATTATCCCGGGCGCATCGTCTTTGTCGCCTATGTGCTCGTTCCCTGGGTTGGAGTTACAGCTGCGGGCTACGGGCTGGGACAAATCTATCGCCGGCCATCGGGGCGCCGGAAGGTGTTTCTGCTGCCGCTGGGCATTGGCTTGACGGCAGCCTTCTTCATCTTGCGTAGCATCAACATCTACGGCGATCCGTCGCGCTGGAGCACGCAGAGATCCGCCGCTCTTACCGTGCTCTCATTCTTGAATACTGCAAAATATCCGCCGTCGCTGCTTTATCTTTTGATGACGCTGGGTCCGGCAATGCTTTTCCTGTGGGCGGTCGACTCCACAACACCGGGATGGCTGCGGCCTGCGCTCACCATTGGCAAGGTGCCGATGTTTTACTACCTTCTGCACATCCCTCTGATACACCTGATTGCAATCGGAGTGTGTTATGCGCGCTACCGGCAAGCACATTGGATGTTTGAGTCGCCGGGCCTCGGCGAGTTTCCCATTACCGCGCCGCCCGGATGGGGATACTCGTTGCCGATTGTCTATCTGGTTTGGGTTTGCGTCGTGCTCACGCTTTATCCGTTGTGCCGCTGGTTTGCAGGCTTCAAGCAGCGGCGCAGTGATGCCTGGCTCAGTTTCTTCTGAGTTGAAGAATTATCGCCGCCTGCCCTCGAAAGCCAGTATCCGCTTTTTTGCCGCGGGCGGCAGAGTTTCGCAGGCCGTTCGTAACACAAGGCGCCGTGCGCGACTGCGGATCTTCATTAGATACGGAACTGTTCGCTTGGCGTCAAACTTGGCGGTCTCGCGCAGCAGCCAGCCTAATCCCTTCTGCACCATGTCATCTTCGTCGGTGAGAAGCGATTCGGAAAGTTTCCTGATCTCCGGGAAGAACATTCTGGCTCGCGCACCGCGAATCAGCGCCACACAGGCGGCGCGGCGATGCCAGCGATTCGGCGACTTTGCCCAGCGGAGAACTGTTTTGGCACGTGCGGGTTTGGCCGCAACCATAGGAGCGATCAGGCAATGCACCAGCCCGTCATGGTCGGCCCAGTTGCTGATGCGGTCAAGCCAGGACTCGAACAGCTTGAGCTCGCTATCGTCAAACTCACCATCAAGTTTCTCCAATAAGAAGACGGCGGCAACCTTTTCTTCCAGCACTGAGCCGACGAACAACTGATCGGCAACCTTGATCAGAAAGTCGAGGCCGCGCGTTTTTCTCACTTCCCGCCGAAAGCGGACGGCTGCACGGCGCAAGTCCGCGGTATACCAGCCGTGTGATGAGACTTCATCTTTGAAGAACCACTGCACGCCGGCGGCGTGCTCGGCGGAGCCGCCAGTTTTCAGCGCACGGCGAATCTGAGCAGCGACTTCCGCGGGTGAGCCCGTGGAGGAGGCTGCCGACGGTTGGGTTGTTGAACGCTCCGGCATGATGTCGCACTCTATCCTGCAGCAGCGGTCGCCACTCTGAAATATTTGTCGTACACCCAGAGCAGTGCCGTTGTGACCACGCCTACGGCGGTTACCATCCACCAGACGCGTTCCGGTTGGTGCCTGACCTCTCCGAAGTGATGCATGAGCGTGCCGCCGAACCACCCGCCGATCAGCGATCCGATCCCGATCGGCAAGAATGCGAAGCCCATGTACGTGCCCTGCTGTCCCGGGGGCGCAAGCAGCGCGATGTATTCATAGTAGCGGGGCTGCTGAATGATTTCGCCCAACGCCAGAACAAACAGCGAGAAGATTGCGCCCCAGATTGTCGGCCGGAAAATAAGAATCACCCACGATACGGAGGTAATCAGTGTGCCTAGGATTACTGCTTGGAAGGCTGGTATCCTGCGCGTCAAAAAGTTCACCGCGAGTGTGAGACAGATTACGGTGAGCCCATCGGTGACGAGAATGATCTCGACGTCAGCATGCGGGTTGATGTAGCCGTGAATGTAGCCGGGCAGACTGATGTACTGCTGCCAGAACACGATCCAGTATCCCGTGAACAGCACGAGGAACCACATGAAGCGGCTGATGCCGGCGAGCACCAGCACGAGGAGCCCGGCCCATACCCACCAGGGCACGCTGAACTGGGGATAAATCCACAGGCCGACGCGCAGCAGTAAAGCGATCATCAGTACGGGCAAAACTAGCCGGTAGTTGCCGACTACGACGCAGAAATTACGCGCGACGGTGGCAATCGAAGGCGGAGGCGCGTCGCCGGGCTTGCGCGGCTCGCGGAAGAAGAAGAGGACCACGAAGAACATGGCGAACACGAACAGCGCCGAAACCCGGTAAACACTCTCAACGCCGAGGTGACGATGAGCCCAGGATGCGAACAGCGGCCCGGCAGCGCCGCCGATGTTGACCATAGTGTAGTAAATGGAATAGCCGATGGAGCGGACGTTTTCTTTGGAAGCGCGGGCCGTGGTCCCGACCACGCAGGGTTTTACCAGCGAGATGCCGAGTGCGGGAAGGATAAGGATGAAACCAACAAACAGACTGAGCGGCACGGCGTTACGCACCGGCGCCAGCCAGGACGCACCGATGGAGCCGATCAGAAAATAGGCGGCGGCGAGAATGAGATACGCCATCGAAAGCGCGCGGCGAAAGCCGAGGCGATCGGCGGCGGCGCCACCGAAGATGGCGAGAAACCATACCATNNGCGACCCAGAAGGGACGCTCGAAGCCGGTGCGGATCTCATGCAAGCGTTCGGAAAAACTCAAGAGTGGCTCCCCTGGTGAATGGAGTGGCGCGGGCGTCCCGTCGACAAGCTCAGGGTGGACCCTCGCTCACGTCTACAATCCAACGCGCTTCCTGACTTCTTCGGCTGAAAGTCCGATTACGCGAATGACTTTTTGGTGACTGCTCTGGCCGGAGGCAATGGTAACGGAAGAGCGCGGTACCTTCAAAAGTTTTGCAAAGAATTCGATGCAGGCCTGGTTGGCCTTCCCATCGATCGGCGGCGCGGTAAGGGAAACTTTGAGTACGTCGCCGAGTTCGCCAGTAATCGCATTTTTCTTGGCGCGGGGATGGACCTTGACTGCAAAGGTAACGCCGTTAGCCATTTGTCGTGTAAAGATCAATTGTTTAGCGACTCAATACCGCGATCCCGATGCATGCAAAAACGACTGCAATTCCTATGGCAATGTAGACGATGTAGTCGCGCAAACGATGGGTCGGTACTAGAGACTTGCGATACTCGGGGAACGCGCAATAAACCATGACCAGGATGTAGTGATCTTGTTTCCGCAACGCGTCAAGCGCATCTTTCCATGTCTGCTCCTGGCTGGATGATTCGTGCCGGTCACGATCAAGAGCTTTCTTAAGGAGACTGACAACTTTGGCTTCGTACTCATCGCTGTTGTAGTTGCGTTCGAACTCGGCGTTGACCTCGTAGATGTCGGGGAGGGAAGGGGACACCTCGGTGAAATAGAGCATCTTCTTCTCAACCTCGGAAAGGTTCACCTGCTCGACCTCAGCCTCGTCGATGACCCTTGAAATGAGAAACTGCTTCGCCGCTGTAGACTCCACGCGATTGTTCTCCTCTGGTCCTCTACAGTTAACCCCTTGCTCGTTCGCCAAAGATTGCGGTGCCCACGCGCACGCAAGTCGATCCCTCTTCAATCGCTATTTCGAAATCGTGCGACATGCCCATGGAAAGCTGATCCATAGCAACGGCGGGCGGCTTGCGGGAGGCAATCATGTCGCGTAATTCGCGCAGCTTGCGAAAGTAAGGTCGCGCGCCTTCGGGGTCGTCCGTGAACGGAGGCACCATCATCAGCCCGCGGAACACCAGCGCCTGCAGCCGAGGCGCTGCGACCAGCAATTCGTCGAGTGCGGGCGAGTCCGGCGCGACGCCACTCTTGGCGGGTTCACCGCCGATGTTGATTTCGATGAGCACATCCAGCCTCTTGCCGAGTGCGCGCGCCGCAGCGTCCAGCTTCTCCGCCAGCTTGAGCGAATCGACCGAATCCACGGCGCGAAACAGCTCCGCGGTGTTCGCGGCCTTGTTGGTTTGAAGATGTCCGATCATGTGCCATTCGGCGTCGCGCAAATCCCGAAGAGCGTCGAACTTGCCGGCAACTTCCTGAACGCGGTTTTCTCCGAATAATCTAACACCAGCGTTATAGGCTTCGCGGATGCGCTCCGGCGGCTGGGTCTTGCTGACGGCCATCAGAGTGATGTCGTCGGGGCTTCGTCCAGCGCGGCGCACCGCAGCGGCGATGCGCTCTTTAATCGATGCAACGTTTGCAGCGACGGACATGAGAAGAGTAGATCACGAACGGATCTTCGCTGCTCGTAAGACGAAGACAACGCCCGCCATCGGCGAAGCCGAAGGAAATGCGCGCGTCAGCACGTCTACTCCACGGTTATTACATGATAGCCGTGGGCGGTGCCGGTTCTTCCGGAGTGCCGGCGTTGGCCAGCGGCACGCGCACCATCACGAAGATCAGCACAGCGAGCGCGGCCAGTGCCACCCAGAATGAAGGCGTCCAGTGGATCAGAGTTACATCCTTGCCCGACCCTACGAGCCCGGCGATGACCAGGCCGCAAAGCGCCTCGCCCGCGATCAGGCCGGAAGCGGTGAGCACGCCCGCGTTTTCCACGCGTGCCTTCTGTGCATCGTTGAGGCCGCGGCGGTCGCGAAGTTTGTCGGTGAGCCAGCGGATCACGCCACCCACAAAGATTGCAAACGTGGTCCCCAGCGGCAGATACATTCCGACCGCAAACAGCATCACGCTTTTCACTTCAATCAGGATCATGGCAATGCCCAGCAGGATTCCTACAATCACCAGCGGCCACGCCATGTCGCCGCCAACAATGCCTTTAGACAACATGGCCATCAATCCGGCCTGCGGGGCGGGCAGCGCCGCGCTGCCGAAGTGGTATGCCTTGTCGAGTATGGCCAAGGGAAAGAACAACACCAGTGATGCCACAACAACGCCCAACAAGTCTCCGATCTGCATCTTAGACGGCGTGCCGCCCAGGATGTGGCCGACCTTCAAGTCCTGTAGCATTTCGCCCGCGACGGCGGAGGACACGCAGACCACCGCCGCTACTCCCAGAACAGCCGCCACGCCTCCGGTTCCGGAGACGCCGAGTGCCACCATTAATAGCGCGGCAATCACCAGCGTGCACAGGGTCAACCCCGATACTGGATTGTTGGACGAGCCGATCATGCCAACCAGGTTTCCGGAAACGGCAGCGAAGAAGAAGCCTAGAACGATCATCACCAGCGCCGCTACCACGGAAGCGGTAATCACTTGCGAGTTCGATAGATTGCCTGCGCTGCCGATGAAATAGTAGTAGAGGGCAATCATGGCCAGGAATACGACGCCGATGCCGGCAAAAATCGCCTTGGCCGGAAGATCGCGCTCCGTGCGGTTCGTGGCTTCATGCACCGCAGCCGATTTCTTCAGATCCGAAACGGCGCGGGCCATACCGACACCCAACTGCTTGCGCATCTTGAACAGTGTGTAGGAAGCTCCTACCAGCATTCCGCCGACGGCGATGGGGCGCACGATCGAGTAGTAGATGGCCCCTGCCAGCAGCGGCCATGCGATGGTTTGTCCGGCGGGTTGTGTGGCCTGAATATACGGGCCAATGGTGAAGGTTAGGAGCGGAACCAGCAAACCCCAGGCCAGCACGCCTCCGGCAAAATTCAGCGCGGCCAGCCGCGGACCGATGATGTAGCCGACGCCGAGATAAGCAGGGCTGATGTCGGGCGCCGTTAGCAGGGTTGCGCCGCCAGTGATGGTCGTCGCCACATTCGGATTGGTACTGGTGCGCAGCAACAGCTTCTTGCCGAGCGCACTGATGGTGACCGGAAACGTATTGTTGGCCGAGAAAACATTGATTGCGCCCAGCAGGTACATGAATCCGCCAAAGCCCATGTTGGCAAACAGAATCTTGGCTGCCTTGGCGCCTTGCTGCCCGGCTTTGTGAATCTCCGAAGCGGCCACCGATTCGGGATAGGGGAGGTCGGCGTCTTCCACCATCACGCGCCGGAGCAAGGTTACAAAAAGAATTCCCAGCGTGCCGCCGATCATCATCAGGGCAACGGAGTTCCAATATTTTGCCCTTGTCAGCCCCGGCCACAATCCCGCCATGACAAAAGCCGGGATCGTGAACACTGCGCCGGCCGCCACCGACTCCCCAATCGAGCCCACGGTTCGTGCGATGTTTTCCTCGAGCAGCGTCCCTTTCATCAGCCGCAGCAGTGCCATGCCGATCACGGCCGCGGGATAGGTTGCGGCAATTGTCATTCCCGCCTTTAACCCGAGATAGGCATTGGCGGCCCCGAGAACCGCCGTCATCACCAAGCCGATGAGCACGGCACGAAAAGTGAACTCCTTCATCTCCATGGTTTCGGGAACGTAAGGAACGTGTTTCTTGGGGACCGGTGGGGCGACCGTGCTCATGGGCGAAATCCTCGCAAAGGTGGGTTGAGACCCAATTTTCTAACTTATTGGCGAAACACAGGAACCGCGCACGTTAGCATGCGGGCGGGCTTTATTACAAGTGGGACGCGGGCCAGCAAGGGTGGAAGCCGCACCCGGACCTTGGAACCCTCCCTACCACGAAACGCTTCCTGCATCTAAGATAGAACGATGCGCCAAATGGGCCCACTGGAGCTGGCAGAGACCGAACCACCCCTCGCGGACCTCCGTCTGCTGATTGCACCCGAACCCCGGCATCGAGTCTTCCTGCAGAATCTTCGCGATCTGTTTCGCAGACGCGAGGATGCTCCTCTGCATTTGCAATCCGCTCCAGCGGCTTTCTGGCCGGATGTCTTCGTGGACCGCCAGCTTCCCTGGCGTCGCTTCTTGCAGTCCGGCGCGTATCATGCGATGGCGGTCGCCGTGATCTGGGCGGGATCGCGCTTCCTTGCGTTGCAGCCTCACGCCACCCCTCTGCCCACGTTCACGCATGCCGACGTGGTGTATTACACGCCCTCGGAATATCTACCGCCGCTCGACACTCGCCGCCCAACCACCGACCAGCCGCGCCAAGCCGACCCGGAATTCTCGGCCCAGCCCATCATTTCCGTGCCCCCGCAAGCCGATAATCGCTCGCAGACGATCGTCACCGCGCCCAACGTTCAGCTACAGCATGACGTTGCTTTGCCCAACACGGTAGCTTGGTCGGACACGCCGCGCTTGCCGATTGCGCCCGCCCCCACCGTGCTGGCATCTGAGATCACTCGCCTCGCGCCGCGCATGGATCGCTCCGTGATTGCGCCGCCCCCGGAGGTGGACAACACATCGCGCAAAGCCATGCGAACTCCGGAGGCTTCCGTCGTCGCTCCTCCGCCCGACTTGGATGCCGCCTCTCACCGGCACCTTGGCGAACTCAACATCGGACACAGCACCGTCATCGCGCCCGCCCCGCAGCTTTCTCTGGACGAACAGCGCACCGTGGCTCAAGGCCCCTCCGCTCCGCGCGGACATGCTGCGCAGGTCATCGCTCCTCCACCTTCTCTGGGAAGAACCTCTGGAGGTTCGCGTTCCGGGGGAGGCATGGTCGCCCTCAGCCTTCATCCCGCGGTGGGAGCGCCGCCAGTGGCTGTGGCCGGCAATCGCCGCGGCACTTTCTCCGCCACTCCGGAAGGACATCGCGGAGCGTCCGGCGCTCCCGGCAGTTCCACCGGCGCTTCCACGGCGACCGGAGTGGGATCCAACGGCAAGGGAGCCGGCAACTTGCCCGCCGGACTCTACGTCGGCAAGAACTCTAGCGCCAACTCCGTCAACCCAAATCTGATCGCCGGCATGCGTCCGCCGCGTGTATCGCGGACTCCGCAGCCCGAAGGCGACAGCAAGCTCTCGGAAGCCGAGCGCGCCGTGTTCGGCGACCGCAAGATCTACTCGATGAGCCTGAACATGCCCAATCTCAACTCCGCCGGAGGCAGTTGGATCATCCGCTTCGCCGCGCTCAAGTCGGAATCGAGCTCCGGTAGGCCTACTTCTGCCGACGCGGCTCCCGACGATCTGGCGTCGCCGGTGGCGACAAGTAAGGTTGATCCCGCTTACCCGCTGGAACTGATGAAGCAGAACGTGAGCGGTACCGTCATTCTCTATGCCGTCATCCTCGCCGATGGTACGGTAGGCCGGGTGCGTGTGCTGCGCAGCGTCGATGAGCGTCTCGATCGATTCGCCAGCCAAGCCATTGCCAAATGGCAATTCCAGCCCGCGACGAAAAACGGAAATCCGGTCGCTGTCGAAGCCACTTTCTGGATTCCCTTCCATCCCTCGCGCGTGGGATCGGGCTTCTGATCGGCCACCCGCCTCATTTCATCGCAGGGGTGCGTTCACCAGCGTCAACTTTTGCTCTTCCAGTTGCAACTTCAGAAACGTGAATCCATCGTTGCCGGAAAAGCACAGCGCTGAGAGGTTGTGTGACTCATCGGGAAGCGTGTAGTAGCCAAAGGTCCTTCCATCATCCGCGCGGACCACTAGGAATCTGGGAACGAAGGAATCGCCCTGAGGTTCGAGGACTGTAATGGCGATGAGACCCTCGGAAACCGTTAATCCCCGGGCGATCAAGGCCGGATCGGGCTTCCTATAGGGTATGCGACGAGCGATTTCTCCGGTTGCCGAAACAACCGTAATGACATTAGCGTCGAGCAGATAGACATTGCCGTCCTGACCCGCCGCAAGGCCTGCGTCCTGGATGGATTTGCTTTGCGCAGCCAGATCCAACTCCGGGAAGCCAGTGAGTTCTCTGCGGAGTTTCCCGCTCGCATCGAACACTGCTGCATAGTTCTTGGCTGCGTTACTTCCGGGCGCAACGCGAATATAGCCTTGCAGGAGCAAAGCCCCGTCGTCAAAGACCGCAAGCGATGCCGCCATCAACCGCTCCGGCACCTCGGGTTTAACTGTGTGCTGAACGCTGCCGTCGGGATTGAACTCGATTACGACGACACCCTGGTCGTTCTCATTCTGTAGCAAATCGTAAATCTCTCCCGGCGGCGTGACGAAGAAATCTCGAAATCCAGCCATCCCTAAGGCGTCAGGCTTCTCCGGCTTAGGCGGCGCGAAGGCGCCGCTGCGAGCTCCGTCGTGAGAAATCTCGAGAATCGATTCGGAGTGCCTTGCACCGGCGAGTCTGAAGTACATGTTACTGCTTGAATCGCACTTGGCTCCATCCATGTGGGCAAACGGGGGCACCAGCACTGGTTTCGGTGAGCCCGGCTGCAACACGCGCGGCGCGTCTTCGGCGAGCCGGCCCTGCTTACTCACCCGCTGAGCCGTGGCGGGCGCCCCGCTGCCGGATTGGGGCGCGCTCGCCACTTGCGACGAGACCCCGGCCAGCTGGCCTAAGCCCGACGAACAGGCAAGCAGCAACAAGGACGCAAGCGGCAAAGTTCGAAACATCCTATGCCCCCCCAGCTTCCGCCTTTGGCCACTCGTTTCTGGACTTGAGCTTTTCATCGAACCAGCGGTCGAAGGCCTCCGTAGAGCAGGCTGCCGAAGCTCTCTTCGGCCGCATAAACTGGACGACGTCAGGGTCTCCGAGGTTAAGTGCCCGCGTCGCCTTTCGCCTAACGGCGTCGCCTCCAGGATTGCACTCCGATGCGTCCTCAACATCACAGGACGGGTTTCCACCGCAAATTATTTTGTGGCCCCCGCTCTCGCATCCATATTGATTCTCCCCGTCGGGCCAACAATTCGCAATCGTCGTCACTTTTTCGGTGCAAGGACAGACGGTCGTACTGAGCAGAATCTTTCCACGGATGCACTCCTGACCATAAGCAGCACTCGCAAATAACATGACGCAAAGAGCTAAGTTACGCATCTGGATTTCCCCTCTTTGGGCGGGCGGTCTCTCTACTCCGACGGAGTCTAGCTTCAGAGCCTGTGCATGAAACATGGGCCGTGGCTCTGTTACGAAAACCGGACACAGACGAGGACGCTCGACGAGGGCAGGCGGGCTGCTCCTGACAACAAGTGTCCCAGACTATAGTCGCCCACGCCGTAACCCCACGAATTTCCACAAGCACACGTGACATCCAACCTTGCCCTCCCAATTCAAATGAGCGAAGATGGCCGAGGCAGTGACGGTCGGCTACA
>PMXH01000310.1 GCA_003165855.1 Acidobacteriaceae bacterium
GGGCGTATGTGGACTGCGCAGCAGCGTCAAGCGAATCTCGCGCCGCACCGACCACTTAGCGTGATGACACACAGCCTCGACAAACGCCCCGCGGGCATTCGGGCGCAGCAGCGCTTTGATGACGGCCCCTTCGGTAAGCCGGGAATTCTCCAGCGCCGTATGCGACACGCGCGGTTCCTTATCGAGTAACAATGCCGCCGCAACCGCTTGCGAGCCGCGGCGGCCCAGGGTGAGCCGTTCCCCTAAGGTAACGGAAGCGAGGCGCGCCACCAGTTGATCGTCGGCCAAGCGCTTCACATCGGCGGCGACCGCTGGGTGCAATGCAAGGCTCATGAGATCGAAGGTATACAGCCGGCGAAGCAGGCGGAGTGCAAAGTGTCGCGGTGTCCGGGGATGAGTGACCAGCGCGACACATACTTTTCGCGACTTCATCGCGGCTGGGTTCTGACTGAATTGCTCCAGAGTTTCCACCGCCAGGTCACGGCGATTGAGCAGAGCCAGCGCTTGGTCTTCGTTCAGTGGGAGAATGAGGCTAGTCTCATCAGTAGTCGCCTCAGCCACCGTGCGCTCACGGGTTGCGCCGTGCTCAGCATCCGAGGGCAGTTGCTCCCACTCCTGTTGAATTCCTTCCCTGTCCATGTGTTGCCTTGCTGCTCTTACGAACGGACTCCCCGGGCTCTCCGCAACGCGCCGTGAACTGGTTCGATCACTTCAGAATTCAAGACGACGCGTGAATACGCCGACCGAACTTCATTGTAGAAAACTTCGCGAACCCTCTCTGCATGACGAAAGACTCCACCCGCCATGGCCAGAGGGACAGCCGAAGATGCAGCGGAGGTTTGCTCAGGAAAGAGCCGTCGCACCACGATCCCGGCGAGTTGGGCAAGCTCCCCACCCGCTTGTGCTAGGACGCGTTGTGCGAGTGCGTCCCCGGCACCGGCAGCGGACAGGACTGCCGGAAAAAGCGCCGCGAAATCTGCATTGGAGTTGGCAGTGCGCACCAACTGTTCGAGCGAATCCAGCTTCCATGCGGCTTTCAGCTCGTAGAAAAGCGGCGAGGCTTCCCCTTCGTTCCTAGCGGGCTCGTCCGCAACTTGATCAGCCGCGCGCAGCAGAGTGCTGACCGCCGTACGGCCGATCCAGAAAGCCGAGCCTTCATCAGAGATCGCGAAGCCCCACCCGCCGGCGCGAACCGTTCTTCCCTTCGCATCGCGGCCGTAGGCAATCGAACCGGTTCCGGCGATGACGATCACACCCGGACCTTCGCCAAAGGCCGAGTCCAGCGCAATCTCCATATCGCCCACGACGTCGACTTCCCCGGGAATTACTTCTGCAACGATCCTGCGTACAGCGCCTGCAATTTCTTCGCGACCGGCTCCCGCGATGCCGATGCAGGCACGCAACAATTGCCGCGAATCCACTTTCGCGGCGGCGCACGCTTCACGAATAACCTGGTGCAGCGCTTCGCGGGCGCGAGCCTCCCCCACTCGAGTGATGTTGCTGGGACCAGCCGTGACCGTAGCGAGGATCGACGATTCGTCACCCACTGCGCACTTCGTCTTGCTGCCGCCACCGTCAATCCCCAGATAGTAGGCCACGGGTTAGTTCTATCACAGGGCAGTTCTCACTTCTCTGTCAGGGAAACGTTGGCAGCGACACTTCGACAGCCACGTCCATAAACACTCACTCGCGCTTCGCGCGGATTACCGCCATAATTGCAGCGGGATGCCTATGCGAATCCAAATATTGGAGCTCGAAAATGCCGGCGACGCACGCGGCCCCAGCTTTACTACGCCGACCCCCGCGCTCGATTTCGTGGGACGTGTTGCGGACATGCACCTGGCCTGCACCATCCCCGGAGCCGTGCGCGGAAATCATTATCACTTGCGGAGGCGTGAGGCCATCGTCATTTTGCCGGGCACAGAATGGTCCCTGCACTGGGACGAAGGCGAGAATACAGTGACACAGCATCACAACTTTAATGGCAGCAGCGCAGTGCTGGTGCTGATCTTACCCGGCACTTCGCACGCCGTACGCAACCAAGGCACAGTGCCGCTGTGGCTCGTGGCCTGTTCGTCCGAACCCTACGATCCAGCGGAAACCGTGGCACGGAAAGTGGTGTAGCGCAGGGACATTCCTCTAAGAACGCATGAGCCTCGATAAACTCGATCTCGCGATCATCGCGCTGTATCTGGTGGGCATCACCCTGTTCGGGTTGCGCTTCCGCAAGCGGCAGCGCTCCCTGCGTGACTACTTTCTTGCGGGACGAGACATTCCCTGGTGGGCCATTGCGCTTTCTATCGTTGCCGCCGAGACCAGCACGCTCACCATCATCAGCATTCCCGGACTTGCCTATGACACCAACCTCACCTTCTTGCAGGTGGTGATGGGATACGTGGTGGGGCGTGTGGTGATTAGCTTTGTCCTGCTGCCCCAATATTTTCGAAGCGATCTTTATACCGCCTACGAATTGATCGAACGCCGCTTCGGACGCGGTTTGCGCTCGGTGACGGCCGGCCTGTTTCTGTTGACGCGTGCCGCAGCCGAAGGAGTGCGGATCTACGCTGTATCGATCGTAGTCTCGATCGCGCTGGGCACGGGCGAAGTGGCCTCGATCGCCATCATCACTGTATTGACCCTCATCTATACGTTCGAGGGCGGTCTGGCGGCCGTAATCTGGACCGACGTGGTGCAGACGGCGATTTATGTCGGTGGCACGCTCGTCGGATTGGTCACAATCCTTCATCTTGTCCCAGGAGGATGGACGGCCATCCACGCTGCGGCTGCAAGCGCTGGCAAACTGCAGGTGTTCGACTTCAGCACCAACTTCTGGCTGCCCTATACATTCTGGGCTGGCGTCATTGGCGGGACCGCCTTCACCACGGCAAGCCACGGCACGGATCAACTTTTTGTCCAGCGCCTGCTGGCGGCCCGCAGCCAGAAGCAGTCAGTGACGGCGCTGCTTTCGAGCGGCGTGGCGATTCTGTTTCAGTTTGCACTGTTCTTGATTGTGGGGATAATGTTGTGGGCATTTTACCGCGTGCCCTCCGCCAACTTTGGAAAACCTGATCGAATCTATCCCACATTCATCGTCAGCCAAATGCCCCACGGAATTTCGGGATTGCTGATCGCGGCCATCCTGGCCGCGGCGATGTCGAATCTGAGCGCCGCGCTGAATTCGCTTTCGTCGAGCACAATCATGGATTTTGTTCTCCGTTTGCGCCCCCAGACCGACGAGCGAGCACGAATGCGGCTCTCCCGCCTGGCGACTTTTTTCTGGGCCATGCTTCTCTTTGGGTTGGCGGTATTGGCGTTGCACAAAGTAGGCCGCGTCGTTGAAGTGGGCCTGCAGATTGCGTCGGTCGCCTACGGCGCGATGCTTGGAGTTTTCCTGCTGGGAGTCCTGACGAAACGGGCGAACCAGCGCGGCGCGATGGTCGGCATGCTGTTCGGGTTCAGTTTGGAATTGTATCTGTGGAGGACGCACGTCCCCTGGACGTGGTGGGTGATGATTGGGACGACACTGACCTTCGTCGTTGGATATGGTGCCAGCTTCCTTAGAAAGCCCTCCCCGCCACCGTCGTAAGAGTTGCTTCCGGAATAGGGAAAGCTTTTAACCGCGAAGTGCGCGAAGAAAGGCCGCGAAGTTCGCAAAGAGAGTAGTGTTTCTTTGCGTCCTTTGCAAAGAAGAGCTCCTAAGAGGAATTGCATATGCATTCGCGAGACCTTACGCCAGAGATTATCGGAGCGGCGATTAAGTTGCACCGGAAGTTGGGGCCGGGGCTTCTGGAGTCCGCGTATGAAGCTTGTCTTGCGTACGAAATAGAAAAGCTTGGGTTTCGCACGGAGAGGCAGAAGCCGGTGCCTCTGATCTATGAGGCAGTCAAACTCGAATGCGGATTCCGTGCCGACTTGGTCGTTGAGGGTAGAGTCGTAATCGAGCTGAAGTGCAAAGAGGGGCTGCATCCGGTGGATGAGGCTCAGTTGTTGTCGCACCTTCGCCTGTTGAACATTCAGGTTGGTCTGCTTATCAATTTTCACGTTGTCCTGCTCAAAGATGGGATCAAGCGCATGGTGAATAATTACCAGGAGCCGCTAGCAGAGAGCCTCTAGCCGCAAAGAAAAACTTTGATGTGGCTCTTCTTCGCGACCTTTGCGGCCTTTCTTCGCGGACTTTGCGGTTAAAGGCTTTTGACTTTACGGTGCTGGGCTCTGACGTATACTGGCACACTTCAGCTATGCCGGAGCCCATACAGCGAACCACCACCCGTCCCGAACTGGTCCGCGACCTGGGCGTAAGCCAAGCCTCGGCGGTGGTCGTGGGAACCATCATCGGCAGTGGAATCTTTCTGGTTCCCGCCGACATGATGCAGGCCGTGGGCTCGGCCAAGCTCGTATATCTGGCATGGCTCGTGGGCGGTCTGCTGTCGTTTTTTGGCGCGCTCACCTACGCCGAACTCGGCGCCATGAAGCCGCA
>PMXH01000136.1 GCA_003165855.1 Acidobacteriaceae bacterium
CCTTCCAGCAGCATCGATAACTGCGCCCGCGTCAACGAAACCGTGCCGCTCGCCGCTTGCGGCCAAACGAAGCGCCCACGCTCCAGTCGTTTCGCGAACAAACACATCCCGTCGCCGTCGTACCACAGAACCTTGATCAGATCGCCTCTCCGCCCGCGAAACACAAACATGTGCCCCGAGAACGGCTTCTGCTCCAACTTGCTCTCTACCAGCGCACTGAGCCCCGTAAACCCGCGCCGCAAGTCCGTCACTCCCGCGGCAATCCAAACTCGCGTGTTCGTCGGCGGCCCCATCATCCCCGTAGGCACTCCAGCAACACGCGCACCAACGCCGGATCGGCGCTGCCTTCGATCCGCACCTGTGCCTGCCGCAGTTCGATGTGAATCGTGCCCGCCTGTGGTCTCGGGAAGTCGGCAGATCCACACTCCGGAAGAGGCACCGGCAAACTCTCGCTCACCCGAACCGGCAGCAACTTCATGGCCGGCTTGCGCTCCCCCAGTCTTCCTGCCTGGTAGAGCCGACGCCAGCCAAATACCTGGTTCGCGTTGATGCCATGCGCCCGCGCTACTCGCGCCACTGACGCGCCTTCCACCAACGTCTCTTCGACAATCCGCCGCTTCTCCGCGATACTGCGCCGCTGCCGCGGGACCGCGCCCAACGACTCACTCTTACTCGTCATCCCATCTGAAACTTGCCGGGAAGTGTCCATCTCCGCTCCAAGTGGACACCTATTCGAAGTCTCCACTTCTGCAGAATGACTTCCTACCAGCCAGATGTCCAGACGGTCATAACCGGACGCTTACGAGAGATAAGAGACGAGAGAAGTAGCGATGAGGCCGAGCGAGTATGCTGCCCAGAAACTTGGCAAAAATAGCGGCCCTGCAAGGCCAGCCGTGCTTCCACGCAACCGCCGTTGATGCGGAACCAGAGCGTTCACCAATCCGGCCCCACTGTGACGAAGGATTGAGGATTAAGGACTACGGAGGAGGAATCACGGCTTGGGTAATATTGGAATATCCACTTTCGCCACTCGGATCCACCGCGGTTGTCGCGTAGCAGTAAGTCGTGCCATCGGCCACCACGCTGTCGGTATATGCCGTCGTGGAGCTTGGTGTGGAACCAATGTTCGAATACGAACCGCAAGAACTTGTCCCGTAGACAGCGCGGTACACGTTGTAGCTCGTAACGCCCGACGTGTTGCTGGCCTTCCACGCCAAGCTGACGCTATGAACGGGGGCGGCTGTGCCACTGCCCGTGAGGGCGGCTGCGCTTGGTGAGTTGGAGGCGGTACTGGCAAAAGAAACCGACGCCGACGCGGCTCCGGTCGCACCCGGGGTGAATGTCACAGTAAAAGCAACGGGCTGACTCGTGGTAACTGTTACCGGGAATGAGAGGCCGCTGATCGAAAACTCGGAAGGGTTGATGCCGCTCAAGCTGACTGAGGAAACCGATACGCTCGCCCCCGTGGCACTCAGCGTGCCGGTTTGAGTTCCACTTGTCCCCACCGTGACACTTCCTGCGTTGACGGGACTAACACTCAATGTGCCTGAACTTTGGGTGATCGCAGATCCGCTCAGCGTCACGCTCAGGTTTGGGTCCGACGCATTCGATGCGATTGCGACACTTCCGCTGAAATTGCCCGCAGACTGCGGCGCAAAGGTCACGCTGAAAGACGCGCTCTGCCCCGGCGTCAAGGTGATGTTTGTGCCCAATCCTGAAATGCTGAAACCGGCCCCGCTAACCGACGCTTGCGAGATCGTTGCATTCGAGCCGCCAGTGTTTTTCACGGTTTCGGTCTGCGTCTGATTCTGGCCGACCTGGACGTTCGTAAACGCCATACTCGCAGGCGTTGCGGTTAAAGTAGCTGGCGTCACTCCGGTTCCAGAAAGTGCAATGTCAACCGAAGTGCTCGATCCGCTTACGGTGATAGAGAGGATGCCGTTGCTGGCGCCCGCAGATGTTGGCGCGAACACCACACCGAATGTCGTGCTTTGGTTGGGCACCAGCGTCAGCGGCAGGCTCAGCCCTGTATCGCTGAAACCGCTACCGCTAACGGTCGCCTGAGAAATTGTGAGATTCTCGCCCCCAGTGTTTTTCAAGGTTTCGGTCTGTGTCTGATTGGAGCCTACCTGCACACTGCCGAAGGCGAAGCTGGTTGGGTTTTCAGTGACGCTCCCGGCCGTGACTGCCGTTCCGGTAAGCGCGATATTCAGCGGACTGGTTGAACCGCCGTTGGTGAGAGCCAGATTCCCGGCCACGCTTCCAGCCGACTGGGGACTAAACACGATGTTAAAGGTCGCGCTTTGTCCAGCGGCCAGGGTCAGGGGAAGATCTAACCCGGTAGTGCTGAAGCCGCTTCCTGTAGCTGTAGCTTGCGTGATTGTGAGACTGGTTCCGCCTGTATTTGTAACTGTGTCGGACTGACTTTGGCTTGTCCCGATCTGCACATTTCCAAAGCTTATGCTGGCGGGGGCGGCATTCAACCCGCCCGGCAGGGGGTTCTGCGAACCTTGTGAAGCAGGTTTACTCGTGCTCAGTCCCTGGCAGCCCAGCATACTGGCTAGGGCGAGCACGACTGCAAGCGCATTCCAACGAGTGGGGAGGTGGCCCATGGGGTAGTTGAATTAGGCTGCTTCGGTCGGCTCCTATGCGTTGAAACGTAAGTGTGCCTTTTGTGTAGGAACTGCGGAAGGTCTCGAAAGGACATGCTAGGGGGCGCCGAAAGGCTATATCTGACGCGTGGCCGGTAGGGTGGGATAGCCCGGACCCTGGAAAACCAAGGTTGGCCGACTCCTGCCCGCTTTAGGCAAACAAGGAATAAGGCCGCCGGAGGCAACCAAGGTAAATAAGGAACTCCGTCCTAAGCCTTATTCACGCCTGATTGCCCGGCACGACAGCCTCAATTTGAATTGAAAGCCTCCGTCAGGGACGTGACTTTCAGCGCAGCTCTAATCTGCTCCTGAGCCGCTCCAGACTTGAGATGAAGAGTGACCTGTTCCCCGGGAAGAAGATCAAAGTAATTATCCGAACTCTGAACGTCGAGGTCGCCAAAAGACAGGTACACGCTGCGCGCGAGCTTCGGGGATTGCAGGGTGATGGTGTAGTCCTCGCCGGTTTTGCCGAGACTGGTTTCAATCTTGGGCGCAACCGGCAGATCCAGGGCGTGCATCACATCGAAGAATATAAGGTTGCGGGATACTCTCTTCCCAGCCACTTCCAGATCAAACACCAGGAAGCTGCGATGAAGATCGCCCTTTGCCGCCAGGGCATCCTTATCGACGCTGAAATAAATCGCACTCGATTGCGCGGGGATTTGCACGTCCTTGGTTTGCTCCAGCAAAGAGTTTCCCGAGAAATCGAGCAGGCGCATGTGAACCGTTCCCGAGAGCGGTTGAAGCTTGTCCGATACGACATACACGTCCACCTTGCCATCGTGCAAGAAGGGCGACACCAGCACGTCGTCATAGAAGCGGCGGGCATAATAATGCAGCGCCTTCCAGCGTCCGTAGTAGTCGATACTGGCCCAGGAGGCCACCGGCCAGCAGTCATTCAACTGCCAGTAGAACGAACCCATGGTGCGCGGCCGCTGCCGGCGCAAGTGCTCGGCGCCGATCTTGATGATTTCCGCCTGTTGCACCTGGCTCAGATAAACGAACGAAGCGAAGTCCTTGGGCTCGTGGTACTCGCGCAGCATGTAAGTCAGGATGCGTTCGTTCCCACCCTTATTTTTTTGGTGCGCCTGCATGACGGTGGAGCGAATGTCGAAGTCCTCCGGCTTGTTGGCAAACGCCCGGATGGTGCGCATCTCGGGAAACGATTGAAATCCGTATTCCGTCATAAAGCGCGGAAATTGCTTGGTATAGTCTTCCGCCGGTGCCTGCTGGTGCCAGACTGCCCAGTAGTGCATATCGCCGTTGTGCTGATTGTCAGGAATCTCCTCAAAATTGGCGCTCGGAGAGCTGGGCGTGTAGGGCACGGGATCGGCATATTCCGCGACCGTGCTCCGCAGGATGTCCCCAAAAAGAATTACATAATCCTGCCAGACCTTCTCGCGCGCCGCCGCGGAGATCGACTCCTTGAATTCCTGGCGGTCGCCCCAGTGGTACCAGCCGGTTTCCACCTCGTTATTTCCGCACCAGATCACGACGCTGGGATGATCGCGCAGGCGCTTGATCTGGTCGATCGCCTCTTGCCGGACGTTTTCTTGAAAAGCCACGTCGCCAGGAACCATGTCTCCGCCGAACATGAATTCCTGCCAGACCATAATCCCGAGCTCATCGCAGATATCGTAAAAATCATCGGACTCGTAATAGCCGCCGCCCCATTCGCGAACCATATTCATGTGCGCATCGCGAGCGGACTGAAGAATACCGCGATGAATCTCCGGCGTCACGCGGTTGGGGAAGCTGTCGAATGGAATGACATCCGCGCCCTTGGCGAATACGGAGATCCCATTCACCACGAACTCAAAACTCTTCCCCCATTGATCCGCAGCGCGACGCAGTTCGACGGAACGCAGTCCGGTCTTCGTTTCCGCATGAGCCGCAGCGTCACGGCCTATGCGGATCGAAGCAGAAAACCGGTAACGGCTCTGAGTGCCATACCCCACCGGATACCAAAGCTTCGGCGTAGGAATCCTGACGGGAAGAGAGACATGATTGATTCCGGCATTGAGTTGCAGCGTCTGAGTCCCATCGGCCGTTTGCGCTCCAGACATTTCATCGTGCGCCAAAGTGAGGGTAGCCGTTGTGGGCCGGCTGGCTTCGATCTCAACCTCTGCCGTAACATTGGCCAAGTCGGTCGCGATGCTCTGTTGATGGATATGGAAATTCTCGATGCGCAGCGCATCCCAGGTTTCAAGACGCACCGGCTGCCATATCCCCTCGGTCATGAATCGCGGTCCCCAATCCCATCCATAGTTATAAGGAGCTTTGCGCGTGTAAGGAGCGGTGGCTATGTTCTCTTCGTTCCCGTAATTGTGGGTCGAGATCGAAGGCAAAATGTAAGGCAGCGACTTGGAGTACGGAATTATTTTCTCGATCGCAGAATGGAAAACGATTCGCAGCGTATTCGGACCGGTCTTCAGCACGGTTTTCGCCGGGATTCGCCAGTGGCGGAACATGTTGTCCGCGTGCAAAACCGCCTGGTCGTTGAGGTAGACGTCCGCAAACGTATCCAGCCCATCGAACACCAGATCGACGTGTTCGTGCGCAAGCGCGGCCGCATCCACTTGGAACGTAGTCTGATACTCCCAGTCGGCCAAGCCGATCCATTGCAGACGGAACTCATTGTCTCGATCGAAAGGATCAGGGATGAGGTTGTTATGAAGCAGATCGGTTTGAACCACGCCCGGAACCTGCGCAGGATGCCATTCCTTGACGTCGGATCGATCTGTGTTCGCTACAGCTCGAAACTGCCAGCCCGAATCCAGGTTTCGCGAAGAAGGCTCGGCCGCCTCGAGCGGCAATACAACCAGTGAACCAAACAGCAGACACCCGAAAAGGTAAAACGCGGTAGCAACCAGACTGCGAAGAAATCCAGACCGAATCTGCTTCATATCAGTGCTCCTATTAAAGCGGTTGTCAGTGACCTAATGCTGCGATTCTTGCTTCTCGGACGGTGGTGGCTGAGTCGGGGTGGTCTGCAGGCTCTGGAACTCCTGCATTTCATGCTTTGCCTCTGCCGTCTTTCCTTGTTTGCGATAGAGGCCCGCCAGTCCAAAATGCGCCTGCGCCGCCAGTGGACTTTGCTTCTCGATCGAAAGAAGCTTGGTCCACGCTTTCTCGGCTGCGACGGCGTCGCCTTCCAATGACGCTGCTTTCCCGAGTGAATAGAGTGTCTCCGGCATTTCCGGCAGCAAGCGGTCCGCGCGCAAAAGCTCCGCTCGCGCCTCCTGTACTTTCCCTTGTTCCAACAACGCTTCTCCCAGACGGTAGGCCGCTTCGGCGTTCCCAGGCTGCAGCTTGGCTTGAATCCGAAACTCTTCTTCCGCTTTCGGCCATTGGAAAGCGCCAGCATACACCTCGCCCAACGCAAGGTGAGCTTCGGGCAGACCCGGACGCAATCGCAACGCTTCGGTGTATTCCTTTTCAGCATCCGGCATCCGCCGCAGCACGAAGTAGTTCTCCGCCATTGCCTGATGCGCCCGGGCGGAGTCCGGATAAGCCGCCAGCAACGTGTCAACGGCCTGCTTCGCGAGCAGACCGCTCGCGCGGCCAAGGTAATAAAGAAGATCTGGATCGTTGGGGTGGGCGGTCTGCGCTGCCTGCAGATTCACGACCGCCTCCGCCAGTTGTCCCGTCTGGATTTCCGCAATCCCCAGCGCGGTTTTATCCGGTGAGCGCTGCAAGTGCGGAATCGCTTCTTTCGCGTAGCCTTGAGAGAGCAGGGCATACCCCAGCAACTGGTGAGCCGGCAGTGAGTCCGCTTTCAGTTCCAACGCATGCGTGAGCGGCGCGATCGCGGGCCCGTAATCGCCGTTCTCCATGTAGGCCTGGCCGAGGCTGATGAAGCCATCTGCGAATGACGGCTCGATCTCGGTCACTTGCTTAAACTCCTTGATGGCAACGGTGAACTGGCGTTGTTTGTCCGCTTCAATTCCGGCTTGCATGTGCTCGGCGGCCTGCGGCGATGCGATCTGCCAGGCGAACCACAAGAGTAAGAGTCCTCGAATCAAGGTTTCTCCGGTTCACGCACTTCTAAAAACTGATCGGCGTGAACATCGTTCAACGTCTGGTGAATACCGGACGGCCAATTGATTTCTATCGTTGCCTTCTCCGCCGTGCCCAGCCCGAAATGAAGCCGCTTGTCGCTGGCGGAAAGATAACCGTTGGTTGAGGTTGCAAATCGTGTCTGCCCGTTCACCTGCACCCGCGCGCCGTATCCATCCCGATTGCTGCGCGTACCGCGAAGCGTAATCGTCAGCCAGTGCAGCTTGCCGCCCCGGTTGAGAAACACTTGAGGATGGCCCCCAAGAGTCGTCACCACCGCGTCCTGCCAGCCATCATTATTCAAGTCGCCGAATGCCGCTCCCCGCGCCGCTACCGGCACTGTACTTCCGGAATCAACTCGCTCGAACCGGCCATTGTGATTCATGGCCAGCAGCGGCAGTTCGAGATAGTGAAGGGAAGGATCGATTCGCTCCACGTTGTCCAATACATGTCCTTGAGCGACGAACAAATCTTTCCACCCGTCGTTGTCGAAATCTTCCAAGCCAAGGCTCCAGCCTGAACTTCCACTGGTCAGCGCACCAAGCCCGGTTTCGAGACTGCGATAGGTGAACGAACCGCCGCCATCGTTGTGGTAGACGCCGTAAATCTCTCGCGGCAGCAGAGTCACCATCACATCCGGACGGCCGTCGTTGTCGTAGTCCTGAAAAACCACGCCCATGCCCGACATCCGACGCCCATCCTCGGAAAGCGCCGCCCCGGATTCGAGCCCGACCTCTGTAAAAGTCCCGTTGCCGTTGTTGTGATACAGATACTGCTGCATTCCGTCGTTCGATACAAATATGTCAGTGAACCCGTCGCCATCGTAGTCCGCGAACCCCACTCCTAAAGCACGCCCCTTCTTCGCCGCGATGCCGGAGCGCTGGCTCACGTCCGTNNTCGGTGAAGGTGCCGTCGCCATTGTTGTGGTAGAGAATATTGCGCCCGAAGTTAGTGACATATAGGTCGGGGTGGCCGTCGTTGTCATAGTCTCCCACGGCCACACCCATACCGTAGTTTCCATCTCCGGCATCAGCCAGGCCGGCCTGCTGCGTCACGTCCGTGAAGCTTCCATCTTTATTCTGGCGGTAGAGCCGGTTCCAGTAACGCGGATCGTGTCGGTCAAAGTTCTCCGGCGTTTGCATCGGGCTGCTGACATGCCCACCGTTTACGAGAAAGATGTCCAACAAGCCATCGTTGTTGTAATCCAGGAGAGCCACACCGCCGGGCATGGTTTCAATCAGATACTTCTGTGGAGTGGGAGAATTCTCCAGCGTAAAATCCAAACCTCGCGGTAGATTCACGTCAAACACAGGCGCTGCCAGGGTCGCAGCCCACAGCACCACCGTCAACCCACAGGACACGCGTAGGGGAAAGTTCAGCAACGTTGGGTTCCTTACAGTCAGCCAGCATATCGCGGGAGCGCCGTCCATTGCACACTCGCTTCCCGAATACTTCTCACTCTGTGATCGCGTCGACCGGTGGAGCATTTCACCGTAGAACGAATCTCGGCGTCTCCCCGCCAGGTTCTAGGCCTCCCGCCGGGTCGATTCGCGTTCCACGAGCGTTGGCGTTATCATTATCTTTCTAGTCTTCATGGATTGCTTCGAAGCGATGCGCTCAAGGAGTAGTTCCGCAGCAAGCACTCCCATCCGGCAGGTTCCCTGATCGACCGTGGTCAGTGGAACTGCCAATACGTCGGAGTAATGAATGTTTCCGGCCCCAACCACCGAAATGTCTTGAGGCAGTTTCAGACCGGCCTCCAGGATCGCCTTTATCGCTCCGATTGCCACCGGATCGTTGTAGCAGAAGACTCCGTCCGGCATCGGGCACACCTTCAAGAGCTGCCGCATACCCGTGTACCCAGTATCATCCGCATGCCCGCCGGCTACGACGTAACGGGACTCAGTACGAAAGCCGCGCCTGGCTAAAGCACGACGGTAACCTTCCAGGCGTTCTGTGGCGATTCCCACCTCCGGACCGCGCAGGTGCGCAACACAGCCGCAGCCTCGATCGATAAGATGCTCCGTCGCCAGTTCGCCGATGGCGTGATTATCCACTCCCACGAAGCAGGCTCGCGCCCCAGCGATGAGGCGGTCAATCAAGACATACGGCACTTTCCGCTCTTGAATCCGTTTAAACAAATCCAGACGGCGCGGCGGCTGCGAGGTAGCGATGATCAGCCCGTCCACTTGTCGAGCCAGCATGGCCGTCGCCTCGCTCGCTTCCTGTTCGGGATCTTCCTCGAAACATGAAATCACCACGTGATAACCATGCGGCCGCACCGTCTCCGCCACCGTCCGCGCCACCTCCGCGAAGAAAGAATGGGTAAATTCCGGAAGGAGTAGACCGATCGTGTAGGTGCGCCGTGTTACCAAACTGCGCGCCACCCAGTTCATCTGATAATTGAGTTGTTTTGCCCGGCGCAGCACCCGCTTCCGGGTGGCTTCACTGATACGCCCTTGATTTCGCAGGACCTTGGATACGGTTACTACCGAGACCTTCAGATCTCTCGCGATGTCCATCATGGTTGCGGACATGACCGGTCAGCATACCACCGTTCCAGGGTTAACGTTAACTCATAAGCTAAAAGTATTATTTTCTTCTTGACAACGGTCATTCCCCTGTTCAAAGATTCACCCGTTCTAACATTTATAGAATTCCTGCATCAGAAAGAGTCACCTATGCCAAGTCGCATGTGGGCGCTGCTTCTCTCCATCTGCTTGTTTTTTTCCGCTTCCCTTTCTCTTTTTGGTCAAAGCACATACGGCTCGATAGCCGGATCGGTCTCCGATACTTCAGGCGCCATCGTTACCGACGCTAAAGTGACCCTGACGAACCTGGGCACTTCGGACAAGCGTACGCAATCCAGCGGCAGCGACGGTCTGTTCACCTTCGTGAACCTGTTCCCTGGCCAATATCGGATTGACGTGGAAAAGCAAGGATTCAAGCACTTCGTCCGCGGAGATATCACGGTTCAAGTGCAGCAGGATACACACATTGTCGCCCAGCTCCAGGTCGGCGAGGTCAGCCAGGTTGTCGAAGTGACGGGGGAAACTCCGTTACTCCAAGCTGAGAGCTCCTCTCTGGGCCAGGTTGTAGAAGAGCGCAAGGCTGACGAGTTGCCTTTGAATGGCCGCAATATCTTTAACTTGATCACGGTTTCTCCCGCAGCGGTCGCCCAAGGTGGATCCGGTGGTTCACCGGTGGGCCAGAACCCGTTCAGCTGGGGCAACTACCAGGTCGGCGGCTCGTTCGCCAATCAGGGCGCAGAGTATCTGGATGGTCAACCCCTGAACATCGGCTACATCAATCTGCCCATCATCATCCCAACCCAAGACTCAGTCGGCGAATTCAAAGTCCAGTACAGCAACCTGGGCGCCGAGTGGGGCAAGTTCTCCGGCGGAGTCACCAACCTCAGCACCAAAGCCGGAACCAATAATTGGCACGGATCCGTCTATGAGTACTTCCGCAACAAAGTGCTGAACGCCAACGAATACTTCCACAAAGCGCAGGAGTTGGCGAGCGACGAACCGAACACGGCTATACCGTGGACCCAGAACCAGTTTGGGTTCCAGTTGGGCGGGCCGGTCATCAAGGATAAGACATTCTTTTACGTCAGTTGGGAGCAATACCGGCAGCGCACCGGCTCTCCGTTTACCACTACCGTTCCTGCCGCCAACGAGCGCCAGGGAAATTTCGCCGCACTCTGCGTCTCGGGATTCGTAGGCGGTATTTGTCAAGACACAGACGCTGCCGGGAACACCACCAACCAACTCTACGACCCATACAGCATCGATCCAGTAACGCTGCAACGCGCGCCTTATCCGAACAACGTAATTCCCACCGCGGAATTCAGCACGGCCACCACCAAGATGTGGGATACCTACTTCCCGGCGGCCAATGCTTCTGGCACGATAAATAATTTTGTGAGTTCGGCGCCAGGTGGCGGCAATACGAACGAATTCGTGGCGCGCGGAGACCAGAACATCTCCAGTACCACGCGCCTATTCGGAAGATTTGCCTACTTCGGACTGACGGACCTGCCAGTGAACCCGTTCGGAACCGGCCTCTGTCTCGACCGCTGCGCCGAGAAATATCACAGCAAGCTCCTCGTCTTCGACGTGAACCACACGTTTACGCCCACGACTATTTTCGATGTAAACTTCGGGGTCACCCGGTTCGTCTATGGGCGGCAACCGATCCTTTCGGGCTTTGACCTCACAAGTCTGGGCTGGCCGTCAACTTACAACACCCCACCGAGCTCGATGCGTACTCCGCCTACCCCGGCCTTCCCCTTCCCGAACGATGTGGGCAAGTCGCAAGGCAACAGTGCCATCGGTGATCACAATACGCAGTACAATCTCACGGCCGCTCTTACCCTGATTCGCGGGAAGCACACCATCCAGACGGGCTTCCAGTTCGAGTTTGGTTTGGACAACTACTTCCAAACCAACATCGCCAGCGGAGCATTCGGCTTTCCCGGACAATGGACCACCGAATACCCACTGGCATCAAACGCACCAGCTGTCCTGGCCGATCCTCTCTTGGCCGCCAATCCCAATTACGCCTTCGCCGACTTCCTGCTCGGCCTGTCGCAAAATGAAGGCAACTTCGTCAACCAGACAGAGGGCGTAGCCCAGGTTCCAGCCCAGACCAAAGGTTTGCAGGTCTACCGCGCCCTATACGTGGACGATACTTGGCACGCTACCCCCAAGTTGACCGTTAACCTGGGTCTTCGCTACGAACTACAGGGCACCTGGTCGGACGCCTACAATCGGCTTTCCTACTGGGATCCCTTGGCAACGAATGCTACCGTCAGCGGCTGCGGCGGAACGGGGACCACGTGCCAGGGCGATGCATTCCTGGTCGGAACCGGACGCAACACTAGCAGCAATAACATCCCGATGGATAAGAAGGCGTTTTCTCCCAGGATCGGCTTCGCCTACAGCCTGGATCAGAAAACCGTCATCCGCGGCGGCTACGGCGTCTTCTACATTCCCAACTACGTCTCGTTCGGACTCAACCCCGACAACGACTTTGTGAATCTCGCCAGCACGCCACTCCATGCTACGAATGACTCATTCATAACTCCGAACGCTATGTTGGATGGAGATGATTGCTCCTATGGTGCGGTCGGCTCGGTGTTCCCCGTGCGGGGAGTAAACGGCTTCGGCTGCACTCAGTCGGGTCCTTTTGGCAATTCTGGTATCCTCCCGCCACCTGGACGCAACTTTGCACCCTTGGCTGGTACTCTGGCTCCCTTTGCCGCCAACGTTTCAAGCTTCGCGGCCTTTAACGGCAACCCGACTCTTGCTCCCTACTACGGTGCCAGTGGAAACGGCAACCCGCAATGGGGCTATGTCGAGCAATGGAACCTCGACATCCAGCGCCAGCTCCCCGCCGGCTTCTTCGCCGACGTGGCCTACGCTGGCTCTCACGGCGTTCATCTGGAACAGTACAACACCAACGTAGACCAGCTCCCTGATACACTCTGGTCTCAGGGATCGGCCCTTGCGACCCAAGTTACCAACCCGATGGCGGGCACAAATCCCAATCCATCCTTGAACGGGTCTACGGTGGCCGCGGGTCAGTTGGAACGCCCCTACCCGCAGTACAACGGGCTGTCCTTGGGTGGCTACGGTTGCTGCTCGAGCGGCTATAACTCCCTGCAAGCTACCTTGACGCGCCGCTTCCAGGGCGGTGGCACGCTCTTGGTGGCTTACACGAACTCCAAACTCATGAGCAATACCGATACTCTGACCAGTTGGCTCGAAGGGGCAACCGGCGGTGTTGGACAAGTGCAGGACTGGAACAACCTGAAGGGAGAAAATTCGCTCTCCTCACAGGACGTTTCGCAGCGCCTTGTGATCAGTTACGTTCTCGACCTGCCTTTCGGCCATGGAAAGGCGTTCGCAAATAGCCTGAGCGGAATTGCCAACGGCGTGGTCTCCGGTTGGGGCGTTGACGGCATCACTACCTTCCAACGCGGTTTCCCGCTGAAGATCAGCTACTCCGCGTCCACCCCGCTGGAAGCGGCCAACGTTGGAGTCGCAAATATCCGGCCCGACGTGGTTTCTGGATGCAACAAGAAATCCGGCGGCGGCAGCCTTACCGAGTGGTTCAACACGAGCTGCTTCGATAACCCGCCAGATTACGGTCCGGGTACCGAGTCGCGCGTTGATGCTACACTTCGCGGACCTGGAATCAATAACTTCGACTTCGCCATATTCAAGAAGACCACCATCCACGAGAAAGTGGGCGTCGAGTTCCGGACCGAGTTCTTCAACCTATTCAACCATCCGTACTTCTCCATGCCGGCTACTGGGTTTGGTGGCGTCGGAGTAAATAACGGATTCGGAGTGATCAACTCAACCGTGCAAGGCGGTGTGGCCTCGCCAAACCGGCTGGTTCAGTTTGCTTTGAAATTTGTTTTCTAAGAACTCCTTCGGGCCAGGAAATAATCCTGGCCCGGAGACAATTTGGTTTTGCAGGTTCTAGATGCTGGCCAGCGATGGCCAGCATTTTTTTGTCGAGCCAATGCCTGAGCGTGTCATATCCTTGATCTTCTATGCGAACCCTCCAAACCCTCGATTATTCCGAAGCCAGGCAAGCCGTCGATCTCATCGTGGAAAAAGCTTCTCAGATGCAGAAGGCCGCGTCTGTCGCCGTCGCCGATTCCCACGGCGACCTCATCTGTTTCGCTCGCATGGACGGCGCTCCGGTCTCCTCCATCCTTATCGCCATGAACAAGGCATGGACTGCCGCGCGCGAGCGCAAGCCCACCAAGGAGATCGGAGAAAAGATCAGACACCCGGAAAAAGGCCACGACATTGCCTACTACGGCGACCCGAAATATGTCGGCTGGGGTGGCGGCGTTCCGGTCTGGAAGAACGGCGAAGTCGTTGGCGCCGTTGCAGTC
>PMXH01000154.1 GCA_003165855.1 Acidobacteriaceae bacterium
CGCGGGCGATGGCGGCGGCGGACGAAGCGGACCGGGGCGGACGAAGCGCAGACGACAATGGATGGAAGAGCCGGATCGGGTTCCCGCCGAAGAAGAAGACGGAGCCCGAGGAAAAAGTTGCAGACGAAGCTGCGATCTATAACCCGGTGAATCGGGATCTGCGTACCGTGGTGGAGAAACCAGGCGCGGAGAAGGAAAAGACGCGGCAACCGGCTGCGGAAGCTGCGGGAACCAGCGTGGATGTGGCGNNCCGGCAAGGACGGCGAGAACCAGGTTTCTGCGATAGAGGCTTCCGAGATAAAGGTTCCCGAAACCAAGATCTACGAAGAAAAGAGCGAGGCGAGTTTCGCGGTAGAGCCGGGTCCCGTCGAAAACAACCTTCCGCCGCAAGCGGAGGTTCAGCACGGCTCTGCGATGCCAGAGCATGCGGAGGCTCGAGGGGAAGGCAAGATCGACGATCTGGCTGGTGAGGCTGCCGTCACGCAGACGATCGCAGCGAGCCCAGCCGAGCAGGAGAACGATGTGCCGGTGACGATGGCGGCCACGGCTGAATCGGTGGTGGCAGCGAGCACAGGGGCATCGAGCTGGATGGCGGTGTCAGTGGCTTTGGACAGCGAAGAGGCTGCGATCTCGCTCGACCAGGAAATGCGGAAGGCGTATGCAGCCTTTGCGGCGGCGGAGGCAGACTCTGCCGGAGTTGCGACCATGCCGGAGGTACAGGCGGCGCAAGCGGAGAATTCTTCCGCGCAGGCAGAAGCGGCCGTAGAAGTGGCAGTTGTGAAGAATCCGAATACGGAGCCTGAGTCAGTGCCGGAACCTACGCCTGCGATGAGCGTTGAGGCGTCCGATGCCGGGCCTGCCGCGGTTGCGCAAGTGGAGACGGCAGCTGTCGCTACATCTTCTGTGGACGTGCCGACCGTTCCTGAGCCCACGGGCGCGTCGAGCGAGCAGACTGGGGACACGGTTCCTGAGTCAAGGAAAGCAGAAGTTGCACCTTTGGAACAGAATGCCGGGATATCGCCAGCAGCCCAGTTCGCAGAGCCGCATCAAGAACCAGCGCCGCCTACCGAGGTTGTGAGCGCTGCCGTGGAAACGGAAGTTGCCGGTCCTGGCGCGCTGGCAGCGGAGACATTACCGCCTGCGCTGGAAGTTGAGCCCGCGATGGCGGAAGCTAACACGGCATCGAGCGTTGCATTTGCGCCGATCGGCCGCCGTGAGGAGCACGATTCGGGGCGTTTTGAGGAACCAAGATTGGATCCCGAAACGGTTAAGAGTACAGCGGCAGCGTGGGCGAGCTGGCGTCAAATCCGAGACTCCGGCGAGGCAAAAGCCGATACGGTGGCGGAAGCAAGGCCGAGCGAATTCGAAGTACCGGCGTCCTCGCCAGCGGATTCGGCTGCGATGGCCGTGGCCGCGGGGGCTGAGAAGATTTTGCAGGAAGCTTCCGTCGCTGCGAACGACCAGCCGCAAGACGTGGCCAGCATCGTGGACAGCGTACTGGCCGACCTTCGTCCCAAGCTCATGGCAGAGATCTCGCGGAAGATGGCGGAGAAGAAGTAAGACAGCTCTCAGCTGTCAGCCATCAGTCGACGCTTCAAGGAGCATTAGAACAATCTCCAGCCGAAAGAAATTCACCCGCATCGATAAAGACTGCCGAAATTTGCTTTCCCGTTTGACGGGGTGGTGTATACGGACGGCAAAATGCCCCCTCCCCGCCGGACTCTGAAATAACTGATTTTGACTAGGGAACAGAATGGTAGCCCGACTTGCGCTTAAAGCAGGCACGAGCCCATGCCAGCAACGCCTCCGACTGGGAATACAGCTTCCAACCTATAATCTACGTCGAGGAGTTAACAGGAATGTCGATTGGCTCGAAGAAACCCAATATGACCGTTACGAGCCGCTTTCTCAATGAGAGACAACCCATCGCGGCGAAGCTTGTCCGCTGTCCATACCCTTATCCGCCACCAAACCGGTACCCGATCCCTCGCCTGTGTTTTAGAGGCCCTGGTCCAAAACTTGATTGCGCCAGCGTGGACTTTACACACGCAATTTCGATTGCATCTTTACCAAACTCAATTCTGTTCTTGGATACGAACTTCTTCACGAAGCCATTGGAACCCGGCCTGTGGGAAGCGTTATACACGAGGCAAATCCTGATCACTCCGGGAGTTTGGAAGGAGTTGCTGCCTTGGCTGAAGAGTCCGTTTTGCAACAGGTCAGCCCGCGACCGCGTCGTTGCCGCCGTACGGAATCAGGTGAATAGGGGAACAAATGTCAGCGAGGTGACTCCACCTAATATTGAGGTGCTGCTTGGCGACGAATCCTTCCACCGCCACGGGTACGAATACTACATGAGACTCTTAGCTCTTCGCAAAATGACCGGTCCAATTGTGAAATCCGTGCTCACGAAGCAGCTCGGTAGAACTCCTACCGACGATCAGTTCTTTGCCGAAGTTCACGCCAAGTTTGCGGAGCGTGGTTTCCGGATGGCGAGGAAGGGTTTGGAGGTTGCGGATTCACCGAATAAGCTCGTCGACGAAGAAGTTGTGCTATCGGCTGTCTTGACCGGGATTATGACTGGGAGAGAAGTCTACATACTGACTCGCGATGCTGATCTCCTAGAACAGTATTTCAAGCTGCTGACACTCATGAAGGAACAGTATCGCGCAACGCTCGCGGCCGAGCAGTATTTCGCGAACCCTAGCTCTTTGCGATTTCGGGAGCTACCTGTTGAGAACGATGGGGTTCATGTGCCTCGTTTTACTGGCTCTTCCTTCCTGCAGTGTCGAACGACCGACGCTGAATTTAATCCCCTTCCCCAAGAATTTCATTTTGTGAACATACATTGTCTTTTGCTTGGTGGTGAAACCTCGCGCATGAAGCTTACGTTTTCGGCGTTCTGTGCCGAGACGGAAATGGCTAAGACCTTACAGATTAAAGCTGCTACTAACGGACTCAACACGGATAAGTTCGACGGGCACAATTGCACGATTAACACAGCTCGCTTGACTTCAGACAACCACGAGGTAATTATTTCGATCGGGAAAGAAACGATTGTGCCAGTGGGCAAATTCGGCCATATAGGGATCAGCGATTTCGAAAATACGCTGTTTTGCAATGAAGTGCGTACTCACATTTCTTGGTAAAGGAAAGCAAGTGTGCAATGGCTCGGAGGCTGCCGATCACGAACTGAGGATCGCAGAGTACGGCGTACCCGACGGACAGGCAGAGGATGGAGAAGCAGTCGAAGAGGTATTGCCGCTGGCCACAAAACCAAATTGAGTGCAATTGCTAGGCGTTTGGATACTGGAAAATAATTTGGAGCAACTGTGATTTGGCAGATCGACAACGCGACACAAATCGCCGCCCTGAGCTTTCCCTTCACTATTTATGCGNNTTATGCGAATGCAGCGCTCCCCCAGGACCAAGGTGGCAATTTCGATCCATCTAGCTGGATTTCCAAGATAAGGCCAACCGACACGTTCCCTCCCCCACCGTTGAGATGTAGCCCGAGTCAAATCATTGCAGAATTCCAAGCACAACACTATTTGCAAGCGCTTGCGTTCACGATCTGCTGGGGTGGTATGTGGAGAACGAACCAAGACATTTACCGCCAACATCAGCTTCAACACATACTGGATGATCAGATGGGCAAATTGGGAAGGAAAGACCACGTTGTAAGGGACATTTCCGTTTGTTGTCTTGCAATTGAGCATTTTGTATTGTTTGCCGTTGTGCACGTTGACGCATTCCAGGTCGAACCATTGCTCCTGTTTCGATGAAAATGCACAGACTAGAAGAACTTTCTCGTTCGCTTGCCGATGAAATACAAATCCATACAGAGGGTCGACCATGGGCAGCAAAAGGAAATTGTACGGACGCGCGATGTCCCATCCCCTGAGCATTTCTAGAACGTTGCACGTCGTTATGGTCAGACGCATCATCTGCGGCGCATCGAGCCAAGATGGTGGTTTGTTTGGCATCTTCAGCGCACCTCGCACGATGTAATCCCAGAGTTCATAAATCCAGCATGGGACCTCTTTTCCCCAATTCCTGGGAGAGTCTTGGGGTGGATAGAGAAATCCAATTCCGTGTGCTTTTGGGTCAACGATGGTGATGTTTGATTTCCCTGTTTTTTCGTACAACGCGTAGCGCTTCGCTGCGATGCTGTAGCCGTAGAGTTGGCGTTGTGGTTTCGCGGAGTCGGAATCCACGTAATTCGCGTCCACTAGATTCAGGATCGATCCTTTTACTGCTTTTGGATCGTAAGGATTCAACGAGGCAAATTTGTTCGCTATTTTCTGTGCCTCTGCCCACGGCAGAATTCGGCGACCCTCGCTGCCTGGGATGTCGAGCACTCCACCGTTCTTGGAGCTGATGATTGCAAGCGAATCGGTATCGCAGAACAGGTATGCACCCTTTTTTCTGCTCACGCATTCCTCTGTCATCGCCAGCAACAGTCGTCCCGCAGAAGTGATCATCGATGCCAGGGGCGGAAAGAACCATAGTCCGGCTTTTTCAATCACGTCGGACGAATCCGAGAATTTCTTCTCGCCCGAGAACACTTCGAGCGGAACATTCTTGTTCTGTAATTCGGGAATCAGCTCAACAAAGAAGCCGTATATCGAATTCGCAAGGATCTTGAGCCAGTAGTAGAGTTTCTTGTCTGCTTTGTTCAACTTTCGTTGCTCGATCACCTTACGGAAGAGATCATCCTTGTAGGGATTGATTTCAACCATGCTTCCGCGCAGATTGACCGTTGTCATGCCAGCTTGCTTGCCGTGTGGCACCATGCGGATTGCTCGCAGAATGCGCGGCGGCTTTCCCGTTCGGATCGCTGATGCAATAACGTCACACCCTGCAAACCAGAGCGGAGTTTTGGAGGTTAGGTAATTGTTGCCGATGTTTTGCGTGACTCCGTCGTAAACGGTACGCACGGGCAGGATGTCGTTGTCCGGTTGTACGAGAGCGAAGAAGTTGAACTGTTTCCACTGTGCAGGATCAAAGCAGTGATCCAAAGAGATCCGCTTGATCAACCGACGAATGTTCTTCGTATCGTCCTCAAACGTGACGTTCGCAGCTGTGAGGACATCGAAGAGGCCTAGCAATGCGCAGCACGTGGGATACTCGCTCGTGAAATCGACGGGAACGACGGGAACCTCGGTGCAACGGATGCGGGTCTCAGAGCGCCCACCATACTCCCGTTCCGGTCGTCTACACCGACTTCACTAGCCAATACCCGACAGTGAACACACTCCTGGGGCTGTGGTCATTGCTGATAGCTGAGAAGGTCCGTGTAAGAGACGTAACTCAGGAGGTCCAGGCACTCCTCCAATCGCTCTCCCTTGATCGTTTATTAGATCAGCGGACTTGGCCCAAACTGGCGTTTTTCGCGTTGATCCAGCCGGACGGCGACATACTGCCGGTTCGCACCATCTACGGTGACGGTCAATCGGGTAATCAGACCAATATCGGACTGAATCCGCTCACATCCGACAAGCCAATCTGGTTTGCCGGTCCTGACATCGTGGGATCAACCCTGCTCAAGGGGCGACCTCCGAAGATTCTGCGAGCCATACGAATTGAACCTGTGGGCATTCAGAAGGACATGAAATCGGTAATGCTGGGGACGGGTTCCGTTGACCCCTATCGCGATGATTTTTTCCGAAAGGTCATCGAGGAACGCAAGGGAAAACAAAAGACGGGCCCTCTCTACTACTTCCTCAAAATACTTGCGAACGCCGGATGCTACGGGATCTATGCCGAGGTGAATAAGCTCCAGGTCGGGAAGAACTGACCTGACCGGCGAAATTTG
>PMXH01000327.1 GCA_003165855.1 Acidobacteriaceae bacterium
TCGATGCCGAGTTGTTGAGAAGTAATTCTCTGCAGACTGCCAAAGAGGGCATTGGCGGAGGTATCGCTGCCGGTAAGCGCAACTCCCAGCCATCCCAGGAAGGTGCCGAAGAATGGATATAGCCGTCCGGTGCGGGTGAAAGCCAGGCCCAGCACGGCATCCAGCCCGGAGTAGCGCGTGACATAACCAAGGCCCAGCATGAACGAAATGGCGATCATGGCCAAACGCATGCGCACCAGGGTTCTCCAGAAGATCTTCAGCAATTGCAGAGGGCCGAGGCCGAGGAGGAATCCGGAGACGATGGCGGCGAAGAAACAGCCGGTCCCGGTGGCGGAGAGCCAGTTGAAATCGTATCGCGCCGCCTCGGGCGTGGGCTTGGTGACAATGGGAGCGGCGCGGGAGATGGCATTGTGCAGGTAAGGCACGTCCCATCCGGGCGGACCAGGGCGGACTTTGCCGTTCGCCAGCACGACGCGGAAGGCGGGCGTGGTGGCCTGGTTCATGGCTAGTTTGATCTTTGGCAATCCCCAGAGGAGGACGAAGAGGGAGAGGATCGCGAAAGGCATCCAGGCTTTCAAGACCTGCCCGGCGGTGTAGGAGCGGGTTTTGACGAATCCATCGAACTTTTCCGCGGCCCATTCGCCGCCCATGTCGTCGGCGATCTTGTCGGTCGGAGGAGGAAGCGGAGGCGTCTTGTCGTCATAATCGAAACGCCAGATCTTTTTCGGCTTCCAGAAGCGGAGAAAAATCAAGACAGCGACGATCGAGACCACGCCTCCCATGATGTCGACGAGATTGCTGTCGACGTAGTTCGACCAGAAGAACTGAGTGAGAGCGAACGAGGTGCCGACCACGGCGATGGCGGGAAATACTTCGAAGGTTTCCTTCCAGCTGACCATGGTTTTCACCAGCCAGAAGGGGACGAGGATGGCGGTGAAAGGAAGAATGCGGCCGATCATGGCGTTGAGGTCGGATTCGGGCAGAGAGGTTACCGCGGCGAGAGTGTGAACCGGCGTGCCGATGGCTCCCCAGGCCACGGGCGCGGTGTTGGCGATGAGATTCAAGGCAGCGGCATGGAAGGGCTTGAAACCGAGGCCGATCATGAAGGCTCCGGCGATGGCGACGGGTGCGCCGAAGCCGGCCGCGCCCTCGATGAACGCGCCAAAACAAAAAGCAACCAGCAGCACTTGCAGACGGCGGTCGGCGGTGATTCCGGCGACCGATTCCTTCATAATTTCAAACTGGCCGGTCTCGACGGAGATGTCGTAGAGATAGACCGCGGCCAGAACGATCCAGGCGATTTTCAAGACTCCGAAGGCGACGCCGTAGGCGAAGCTGAGGGCGGCCAGCGCGGGAGGCATCTTGAAGAAAATGATGGCGACGAGAACGGCCGTCGCGGCACCGGCTATGGCGCACCAGTGCGGCTTAACTTTCAGGCCGGCGAGCAGCCCGAAAAGGACGATGATGGGAAAAGCCGCGACCAGCGTGGAGAGCCACCAATGACCGAGCGGATCGTAGATCTGAGTCCACTGCATGACAACCTCCTGGCGAACCCTTCGGTCGCTGACGCTCTCTCAGGATGACAACCAGACTGCACGACTTCAGTACTTCGCGACTCGACAGCACGGTCTCAAGACTGCAGGAGCACTCAGCTTGATTCCCAACTCCTGGGAACATTNNCGGTCGAGGTCCGTGCGCAGGATCTCGATGGCGCGGTCGACGCCGGCTTCGCCGCCAGCGGCGAGGCCGTAGGCGTAGGCGCGTCCGCACAGCACGGCGCGAGCTCCCATGCAGATGGCTTTGGCGATGTCGGTGCCACGGCGAATGCCTCCGTCCATTAGTACTTCGATGCGGCCGTTCACGGCTTCCACTACTTCGGGCAGGGCGCGCAGAGAGGCGGGAACGCCATCGAGTTGACGGCCGCCATGATTCGAAACGGAAATCGCGGCGGCGCCTTCGTCGATGGCGCGTCGCGCATCATCGGCGGTCAGCACACCTTTGACGACGATTGGTCCCTGCCAGAGTTCACGAATCCAGCGCAGGTCTGCCCAGGTCACGGTAGATTCCGCCAGGGCGGCAGCGACGTCGACGAGCGGCATGGGGCCCTTGCCGGGAACAACGACGTTGGGAAGCGCAGGGACACCACCATCGAGCAGAAAGCTGATGAGCCAGCCGGGACGGGAGAAAATTTGTGGAAGATACGGAATCTTTTCCAGCGGGCCACCGCTGATGAGTTCTTTCATGCCGTTGCGGAAGTCGCGCTCGCGGATTCCAGAGACGGGAGTATCAATGGTGACGACGAGCGCGGAAAATCCGGCAACGCGGGCCCGGGTGATGGCGGCCTCGGCGGCTCCGCGGCCACCCATGAGGTAGAGCTGATAGAAAACGGGGCCAGTCGAACCGGCCTTTACATTTTCCAGCTTGTGTCCGGAAATGGTGGAGAGTATATAGCCGATGCCGGCGCGGCCGGCGGCGCGCGCGGCAGCCACTTCGCCTCCGGGATGCATCAGCCGGCTATATCCGACAGGCGCGAGCAAGATGGGAAGAGAAAGATCGAAGCCGAGAACGCTGGTGCACAAATTGCAATCCGGGAGGGCAACGGCGTGGCGCGGGCGAAAAGTAACGTCGTTGAAGATGCGGCAGTTTTCGCGGAGCGTAACCTCACCTTCGGCGCCGCCATCGAGGTAGTCAAATACGGATTGCGGCACTCTTTGGCGGGCGATGGGGCGGAAGTCCTCGATGCAAACAACCCGGGGCGATGCCACTGATCGGGAGGCTCTTGTCATTTGCGATTCCGACGTCGGGACCTTGAAACTGGCCGACATAGTACCACCGGAGGCGCACGATTGTTTAGTTTTTTGTCAGCATTCTTTCGGAAGCTTAGTCGAGGCCGATTGACGGTCGAAGTGGATATGCCGGGGGAAACGCCGGAAGAAATGGAAGCATCTGAGGAGTGAGGTGGAAAAGTTCTTTTTGGGTTTCCTGGCTCGAATGATTCCATATACTCGAAGCATGTTCGGGCCGGGAGCAGCCATGAAATGGGCACTCTGGTTGGCGCTGGCGGCCGCCGGGGTAGTGCCGTCTCTGGGGCAGGCATCTTCACCTGCTTCAGCTTCTTCGCAGCGGACGGCTCCCGAGCGGGTTTCTTCGGAGCCCGGTGCCGCCGGCCAGAAGCTTGTGGTGACCGTGACCGACGAAAACGGAGTGGCTGTGGGGTCGGCGCGCGTGCAGTTGCAGGCGGCAACACCCTCGCTTGTGCGACGCTGCGAAACTGATTTCGCCGGGCGTTGCGAGCTTACCAGCTTGTCTTCGGGAAGTTACGAGCTGCGGGTGGAGAAGACGGGCTTCTACGCTGTGGTTCAGAGCGGCGTGCAAGTCGGGGTCACGGCCAACGTGGATGTGACTCTTACCCATCAGCAGGAGGCGCGGGAAGTGGTGGACGTGGTGGAATCTCCGCCGGCGATCGACCCGGCGCAAATCTCCAGCAAAGAGGAGCTGAGCGGCACCGAGATTGTGGATATTCCTTATCCCGGGGCGCACGACTATCGCAACTCTCTGATTTTCATCCCTGGAGTTACGCCGGATGCTTTTGGTCAGGCGCACGTGGCGGGCGCGGAGACTTACCAGACGCTGCTTTTGCTGGACAGTTTCAACGTAACCGAGCCGACGAACGGACAGTTGGCGGTGCGGACAAGCATCGATTCGTTTCGCTCGATCACCGTGACTCCGAGCCGGGAACCGGCCGAGTTTGGCAAGGGCTCCGGCGGCGTACTCGCTCTGAATACGCGGACGGGCGACGACCACTTCCGGTTCATCGCGACGGACTTTATTCCCGGAGCGCAGGACGTGAAGGGGATCGCGTTGGCTAACTGGACGCCCATTTATACGATGTCGGGCCCGATTCACAAGGGGAAAGTGTGGTTTTTCGATGCGCTGGATGGCGAGTATGACAGCGACATCACGAAGCAATTACCTTCCGGTGCCGATACCGACCACGTGTGGCGCGTGGACAACCTGGCGAAGTTGCAATCGAAGGTGACGATCCGGAACATCGTGACGGCCAGCTTTCTTTCGAATTACTATCACGATCCAAACGACGGGCTGTCGGTGCTCCAGCATCAGCCGACAACTCCGACGGACGTGGAGACGGCGTATATCGGCTCGCTCAAGGACCAATATTACTTCCGTGGCGGGGCGCTGCTGGAAACGGGATTCGGCGTGGACCAGTACAGCGTAGCGCTGACTCCGCAGGGGAACGCTTCCTACATCGAGGGACCGGAGGGAGCGGGAGGCAACTACTACCTTAACGAGCGGACGCAGGCCCGCAGGGAGCAGGGGATTGCGAATCTTTATCTTCCGCCACATCAGTGGCACGGACGGCATGACATTAAAGCGGGCGTGGACGTGGACCGCTTGAATTATGACGCGAAATTTCTGCGGCAGCCGATCTCATTTACCCAGCCGGGGCCTCTGTTGCCATGTCCTACCGATGCGAGCGGCCTTCCGATTGTGCCTGCGACAACTTGCGCGCGCTATGCGGTATTCTCGGGAGGAAATCCCTCGACGATTTATAACACCGAGGCCAGCGCCTACGTGGAGGATCGCTGGCTGATTACGAATCATCTGCTCATCGAGCCGGGGCTGCGGTTTGACGAGGATCAACTGGTGCGGACGCCGTTGTTCTCGCCGCGGCTGGCAGGGACCTACAGTTTCGACAATGAGAGCAATACCAAGATCTCGGCGGGGATTGGCATCACCTATGACACGACCAGCCTGGGGTTGGTACATCAGGCGCTGGAGGGACAGAGGACCGATTACTTCTTTGACACCAACGGGTGTCCGGAAACTCTGGGCAGCACTCCCGGGAATTGCGGATCAGGGCCGATACCCGTTCCGACCACTTTTATCGTGGACCGTAGCACGCTCGAAGCGCCGCGATACTTGAACTGGAGTCTGGGACTGGAGAAGAAGTTGCCGTATGCGGTCTTTCTGAAACTGGAGTTCCTGGAAAAGCGCGGCGTGCATGGCTTTGCCTACAACACGCTGAACGGCGCGGCGGATGGAAAGTTTTTTTTCGAGAATGGACGCGACGACCGCTATGACGCCTTCACCATCAGTGCGCGCCACGGTTTTCGCCAGCATTACGAGATTTTCGGCGCCTACACCCGCTCGCGCTCGCGCACCAATCAGGTGTTCGATTTCAGTTTGGATATTCCATTCTTGAGTCCGCAACTGCCGGGTCCGTATCCCTGGGATACGCCGAATCGCTTCGTGGGATGGGGCATTGTGCCGTTCTTCAAGCTGCCCTTCATTCACAAAATGGACATGGTGTACTCCGCCGAAGCGCGCACCGGGCTGCCTTTTAACGCAACCACGGTCCAGGGCGAGCTGTATCCGAGCACCACTCCAGAAACCTATCGTCTGCCCACTTACTACACTCTGAATGTGCAGTTCGAGAAGCGCGTGCATTTGTTCGGACGCTATTGGGCGGTTCGCGCGGGATTCGACAACATTACCAATCATGCTAATGCGGCCCTGGCTAATGGGGTGATTGATCCGCCGACGCAGCCGGTGCCGATTTTCATTGACGGCAATGGGCGAGGATTCACCGGACGCATCCGGTATCTGGGACGGCAGTGATGCGGCGGTGAAGAAATGTCGGAGCTGCGCTCGACCGGACAGCCGAGGCGGCCTGTCCCCACATGAGGATCGCAGGGGGCAGCGTGCAATCCCTGCCCGTTTTCCGATAGAGTATTGGTTCCCATGCTTGATCTGAATTTGGTACGTGACAATCTGCCGCGGGTGGAAGAAATGCTGCGCCGGCGCGGAGCGGATCCGGCTGCCGTGCTCAAGGATTTCAGCGAGGTGGATACGCAGCGCCGGCAGGCCATCACGGAGGCCGAGACGCTCAAGGCACAGCGAAATAAGGCCTCCGAAGATATCGCCAAGCTGAAGAAGAGCGGGCAGGACGCGACTGCGGCCATCGCCGAGACGAAAGACTTGCGCGAGCAGATTCAGGCGCGGGAGAAAATTGCCGCTGACCTGGATGCGCGGCTGCAGGATATTCTCTCCGGCATTCCCAACATGCCGCACGCCAGCGTGCCGGTGGGGCATAGCGCGGAAGATAACGTGGAAGTCCGCCGCTGGGGGCAGGCACCGCAGTTCGACTTCACTCCTAAGCCACACTGGGATCTGGGGGCGGAGTTGGGCATCCTCGATTTGGAACGCGCAGTTAAGCTCACGGGGGCGCGATTCGCGGTTTACTGGGATCTGGGAGCGAAGCTGGAACGTGCGCTGGCCAACTTTATGCTCGATCTGCACACGCGCGAGCATGGATATACGGAAGTGCTGCCACCTTATCTGGTGAATTCCGAGTCGATGTATGGCACGGGGCAATTGCCCAAGTTCGCGGACGATCTTTTTCGCGTGCCGCATGGAGAAAAGGATCTCTGGCTGATTTCCACCGCCGAGGTGCCGGTCACGAATCTTTACCGTGACGAAATTCTCGAAGCAGCGCGTCTGCCGATCTCACTCACTGCCTATACGCCGTGCTTCCGCAGCGAGGCAGGATCTTACGGGAAAGACGTACGCGGAATCATCCGGCAACATCAGTTTCAGAAGGTGGAGCTGGTGAA
>PMXH01000529.1 GCA_003165855.1 Acidobacteriaceae bacterium
GCTCGATCCCAGCGGCCACGTCAATCTCTCCCCCAAAGGCCTCGACACATTCCGCATCCTCGGCCCGACCACCGTCGCTTACGTGGATTTCAACGGCAGCGGCGTCGAATCGATCGCTCACCTGCAAGAGAACGGACGAATCGTCCTGATGTTCTGCGCCTTCCAGGGACCGCCCAACATTTTCCGTCTGTATGGCCGCGGCCGCGTGGTCGAACCGCGCGACGCGGAGTTTGCCGCGCTCGCCGCTTCTTTCCCCGATCACGAGAACGCCCGCTCGATCATCGTCGTCGAACTCACTCGCGTCACCGATTCCTGTGGATACGGCGTTCCTCTTTTCAAGTATGAAGGCGAGCGCGAACAGCTCCACGCCTGGGCCCGCCACCGTGGTCCGGAGGGATTGAAGGCCTACCGCGAGCAGAAGAACCGCCGCAGCATCGACGGCCTTCCGGGAGTTTCCGGCTAGCACTTTCCGCAGCGCTTCGCGGCGGAATTTGAATTCAATCATTTGAGAGAACCATTCCAGAAGGAGGCCGTATGAAGTCTTCTTGGCTTTTCTGTGCTGTTCTCCTTATCGTCGTGGCCGCTATCCCTGTTGCGGCCCAGGCTCCGGCCGCACCAAAGAGTCCCACTCCTCTCGAGCAAACTCTCATCACCAGCGAGAAAACTCTGATCGAAGCGAAGAAGAAGGATGACGGCGCATTCTTCAAGCGCACGTTGAGCGAGGATTTCTCCCTGGTGGGCGTCGACGGGATATTGCTGCAAGGGCACGATGCGGCGGATAGCATGGGAGAACCGGACTTGCTGGAGTTGACTCCCTACGACATGAAAGTGGTCGCGGTGAACGACGGCGTCGCCGTCGTCACCTACGATGCCGTCGTCCGCGTAGCTCCTGCCGAGGACCAGGGCCCTCCGCCGCGATATCAGCATTTCAGCTCGGTGTGGGTGAAGCAGGGAGACCAGTGGAAGCTGAAGTTTCATCAAACCACGGCCGCGCATTGGGGCGACTGGTAGCAGTTTGAATTTATTCTCCTAGGAGGCGTCATCCCGAAACGCGGCGTACTTCAGCCGCGTGAGGGATCTCCCGCTTAACCGGCCCAATGCGTAAGCCAAACAGCACCACTACGCCACAGGCCGCCTTCATTGACTCGCCGCCAGGCCGCAGCTAGAATCCGCGTGCTGGGGCGTAGGGCGATTCATCCTTCGCCTGGCCCAAAGAGACAGTCGAATACATTTGAGGAGACGCGCATGAGGCGAGCGGGAATGATCCTAACGGCGGTGTTGGTATTCGCGGCGGCAGCGGTGGCGCAGATGCAGCCTCCGAAGCCGGGGCCGGAAGTGAAGAAGTTGGACGTGTTCGTCGGCACCTGGATCCTGGACGGCAACATGAAGCCGGGAATGATGGGCCCGGGCGGCTCGATGACGGAGAACGAAAAGTGCGAGTGGATGGACGGCGGCTTCTATCTGGTGTGCCACTCCGACTACAAAAGCACCATGGGTAACGGCGTCGGCTTGTCCGTCATGGGATATTCCGCCGACGACAAAGCCTACACTTATCGCGAGTTTAACAGCTTCGGCGAGTTCGAGGACTCCAAAGGTATTCTCGATGGCGATACCTGGACATGGACCAGCGAAGAGAAGATGGGCACCATGACCATGAAGGGCCGGTTCACCATCAAGGTGACCTCAGCCTCGTCGTACAACTTCACGTTCGAGATGTCACAGGACGGAACCAAGTGGGGCACGGTGATGGACGGGAAGGCTAGCAAGAAATAGCCCCTATGAACCGTTAGCTGAGTTCGAGCCTTGAAGACCATAAGCTGCTTCGCCCCCCGCCCTGGGTCAGCACTCCAGGGCTCGTTCTCCTGCTCCACTCTCCCAACCGTTTATAATCTTTGGTTCAGCATTCTCACGCATTTCATATTTACTATAAGGACACACTTTGCTCGATTTCCTAGGCGATTTACGACGAACTCATATGTGCGGGGCGCTGCGCGCTTCCGACGCCGGCAAAAAAGCCGTACTCATGGGCTGGGTCAACAAGCGGCGTGACCTGGGCAGCCTTATTTTTGTAGACCTGCGCGACCGCACCGGCATAACCCAGGTCGTGATCAACGCCGAGCGCGATGCCGCAATTCACGAAAAGACCGAAGCCCTGCGCAACGAGTACGTCATCGCCGTCACCGGCACCGTCAAGCTGCGCGATGCCAGCACCGTCAACAAGAACATTGCGACCGGCGAAGTCGAACTGGTCGCCGAAGAGTTGCGCATTCTCAACGAATCGAAGCTGCCCCCGTTCCTGCCCTCGGACACAGCACTCACCAACGAAGAGACGCGCCTGAAGTATCGCTACATCGATCTGCGCCGCGAGGTCATGCAGTTCAACATCGAACTGCGCCACAAGGTCGCCAAGGCCATCCGGGATTATTTATCGGCGCTGGGATTTTTCGAAATCGAAACGCCTTTCATGACCCGCTCCACGCCCGAAGGCGCGCGCGATTATCTCGTCCCCAGCCGCGTGCAGCCCGGAACGTTCTACGCTCTGCCGCAGTCGCCGCAGCTCTTCAAGCAGATTCTGATGATCTCCGGCTTCGACAAATACTTTCAGATCGTGCGCTGTTTCCGCGACGAAGACCTCCGCGCCGACCGCCAGCCGGAATTCACCCAAATCGATTTGGAGATGTCGTATCCCCAGCCCGAACGCATCTGGGAAGTAGTCGAAGGATTTCTTACCGCCGCCTTCCACGCTGCCGGATTCGAGATCAAAACTCCGTTCCCGCGCATGGATTACGACGAAGCCATCCGCCTCTACGGCATCGACAAACCCGACCTGCGCCTGCCCCCGTTCACCGACGTGCGCGAATGCTTTACCCCGGAGAACTTACAAGAGCTGGCCATTCACCCGAGTCTCCCGGTGGTAGCCCTCCGCACGCCCAAGGTCGGCGAGCTCTCGCGCAAGGAACGCGATGACATCAAGCCTCTGTTTCACTCCAAGGGTGGAGCAAAGATCTTCGAGGATTTCAAACGCATCGCCAACAAATTTCCCGAAGCCGCAGCCATCGTCGCAAAGAAAACGGGCATGGAAGATGGCGACCTGGTCGTGCTGGTTGCTGGCTCCGCACAAACCGGTCCCCAGACCGCCATGCCCACGCATCGCAAAGTGACTCCGCCGGAACTCGCGATCTATGCCTCGGCCGGCCTCCTGCGCCTGTCCCTCGCCCAGAAATACGCCGACCGTCACGGCATTTTCAAAAAGACCGGCGACGCCGCGAAAGACTTCCGCTTTGTGTGGGTGAACAATTTCCCCATGTTTGAGTGGGACGAAGGCGATAAGCGTTGGAACGCGGCTCACCATCCCTTCACCTCGCCGCACGAAGAAGACATGCCCAAGCTCGAGACCGGCGTCGAGTCCTTGAACGATCCTCAGTCGCCGCTCAGTTCAGTGCGCGCCCTCGCCTATGACGTGGTGCTGAACGGCACCGAACTCGGCTCGGGCTCCATTCGTATTCACCGCCAGGACGTGCAGAGCCGAATCTTCCGCGCCCTCGGCATGTCCGAAGAAGAAGCCCGCGCCCGCTTCGGATTCTTTCTCGAAGCCCTCGAGTACGGCACACCTCCCCACGGTGGCATCGCGCTGGGCCTCGACCGCATCGTCATGATCCTCGCCGGAGCCGAAAGCCTGCGCGAAGTCATCCCTTTCCCCAAAACCGCCCGCGCCGTCGATTTAATGGTAGACGCGCCCACTCCGGTCAGCGACGCACAGTTGCGCGACTTGGGAATTGCGGTGAGAACGAAAAGCTAGGGCTTTTGTAGCGCCGCCGTCTCGGCGGCTTCGCTGTTACGAAGCGCTGCCTCTACTTTATCGAAGTGCCTCCCGCCCCCAGCATAACTTTTTACAACCCTCCGACATTGTCGTGACACCCCCCTTCACGCGCTTCGCTAGTCTCCAAATTGTCAGCGGTTGCAATACCTAAGCAGGCTAAACATCGGCACCAATGCAAGCGCTCAAGCCGGCCCTGGGTTATTCGCAATAGCTAAATAAGGAGGACAACTTGAAAAAGACAATCTTGTTATTCGGGCTGCTCATGGCGTTGGCCATTCCGTCCGGCTTATGGGCCCAAGGCTACTCTCAGACTAATCTGGTCTCCAACGTGGCAGGCGTAGCCACCACCACAGACCCTAACCTTTCTAACCCCTGGGGCATTTCGTTCATCGGCGGGGCGCCTTTCTGGATTGCCAACAACAACACCGGCACCTCCACGCTCTATGACGCAACAGGCGCCCCAGATTCGTTGGTAGTGACCATACCCGTGGCCGCAAGCAATCCCAACGGCAACTGTAGCCCGGGATGCCCCACCGGAACCATAGCCAACGCCAATGCCACCTACTTCGGCGGTGCGGCGTTCGTTTTCGATACCGAAGATGGTCTCATCGTCAGCTGGAGCCAAAGCGACAGCACCACCGCCACCATTGCTTTCGATAACTCCAAGAGCGGCGCGGTCTACAAAGGTCTCGCCATGCTTGGCACTGACCTTCTGGCCGCAAACTTCAACACTGGCAAAGTCGACGTCTACGATTCCAACTTCGCTCTCACTTCGCTTGCCGGTTCGTTCACCGATCCCAACCTTCCCGCGGGTCTCGCCCCCCACGGCATCCACGTCATCGGCAACCAGGTCTACGTCGCCTATGCCATGCAGGACGCTCCCAAGCACGACGCCATGCCCGGCGCCGGCGCGGGACAAGTCGATATCTTCGATAGCAACGGCAACTTCGTAAGCGTCTTCGTCGCCGCTGGCTCCAGCAACAACCTCAACGCTCCCTGGGGCGTGGTGGCGGCTCCGTCCAGCTTCGGAACCTTCGCCAACGATATCCTCGTATCGAATTTCGGCGACGGCACCATCAGCGCCTTCGACACCACCGGAAAGTTTATCGGCCAGCTCACCAACTCTTCGAACGCTACGCTGGTGAACCCCGGCATGTGGGATATGGTCTTCGGCGCTGGCGGCACCGGCGATCCCGGCACTCTCTATCTCACCGCGGGCGGCAGCATCCAACCCAACTTCCCCGGCGGAGGCAGCGCCACCAGCGTGTTCGCCAGCCTTGTCCCTGCGAGCTCGGTCACTTCGCCCAATTTCTCTCTGAGTCTCTCGGCGCCAAGCACAACTGTCGCGGCGGGTGGCTCGGCGAACCTTACAATTTCCGCCGCCGCAGTAGGCGGATTCAACAGTCAGATTTCGCTGACCTGCACCGCGCCCGCTGGTCTGACCTGCGCTTTCAACCCCACGACGATCTCTCCTGGAGGCACTGCGTCTACTTTGACCATCACAGCCGCTGCCACCCCCCCGGGCGGTAGTGGAGGCTACGCCGTTCACAGCATGGCCCTGCTGCTTTCCGGTCTGGGACTCTTCGGAACGCTTCTGACCACTCGCAGACGCAAACCGCTTACCCGCAAGAGCATTCGATGGATGAGCCTGCTCGGCTTGCTGCTCTTCATCTCACTGTTCGCTCTCGGATGCGGCGGCAGCAGCTCAAAAACCTCAACGCCGTCCTCGCAGCAGGTCACCGTCATGGTGACAGGCACGGCTGGCTCACTAACTCAAACCGCTCCTGTAACCGTCACCGTCAACTAAAACAAAACAGCCCCGGCAAGGGCGCACTCCGGTGCGCCCTTGTTTTCTGCCGGTCGCGCGAGTGCAATTCGTATCCGAGCAGACCTTCGCAGCTCTAAAGAAAAATCACGATTCGTATCAGGGTACGCCTTCAGGCGTACCGCAAGTGCCGTTTTATCGATCGCGCCTTCAGGCGCTGGATTCTGAAATCGGACCTTCACTCTACAGAACCCTAAACTACCGCCCGATTCCCACTCCTGCACTCGTCCCCAAAAAGAACCGCGCCCCGTCACCGCCACAACACTCCTCCTCGTGCTACAAAAGAATCTGGTTTCCCTTCCCCGCTCGCCTCCGGAATCCGCGCGGGACTCACGCCTCCGAGCCTCATCCCGATCACAGGTGGGACTCCCATGCCGCGTCCGTCGCTCCTGATTACTTGCATTGTTACTCGCATCCTGGCTCTCTCTCTATTCCTTACCACCGCTGCCTTCGCTCAGGATGCCGCCACCGGCGCCCTGCACGGCACCATCTTCGATCCCGCAGGCGCTCACATCGCCCAGGCCTCCATCGTCGCCGTCAACTCCGCCACCGGCGTCCGCTACTCCGCGACATCCGACGCCGAAGGCCGCTTCGTCCTCGATCTCCTGCCTCCCGGCGATTACTCCGCCCGCGCCGTCGCTCAAGGCATGTCACCGCAAGTCACCCCGCCGCTCCACGTCGACGTCGGCGCCGCCGCCGAACTCGAGTTTCACCTCACCATCGCCGGCCCTCAGGAAAGCATCACCGTCTCCAGCGGTCCTCAACTTGTCGACACCAAACCCAGCGCCGTCTCCACCCTCATCGACGAACGCGCCATCGGCGATCTACCCCTTAACGGCCGCCGCTTCTCCGATCTCATGCTGCTCTCGCCCGGCGTCACGCAAGACCCCCGCAGCCTAACCTCCGCCGCCAACGGCGATCTCTCTTTCGGCGGCCTCCGCGGATTCCAGAACAGTTTCCTCGTCGACGGCGGCGACTTCAACAACGCCTTCTTCGCCCAGGCTCGCGGCCTCTATCGCGCCCCCTACCAGTTCTCCAACGAAGTCGTGCAGGAATTCCGCGTCTCCTCGAATTCTTACGGTGCCGAACTCGGACGCTCCGGCGGCGCCGTCGTCAACGTTGTCACTAAATCCGGCTCCAATCATTGGCACGGCACCGGCCTCTATTACATTCGCGACAGCGGTTTCGGAGCCTCCGATCCCTTTATGACCTTCAAGCCCCACAGCCGCCAGCAGCAAGGCGGAGGCACCATCGGCGGTCCCCTCAAGAAAAACAAAATCTTCTTCTTCGCCGGTTTCGATCAGCACTACTTCCACGTTCCCGATGTCGTCGAGTTCCTCGACGGCTCCATGCAAGTGGTCCCTCAAGCCGGCACCGGACCTTACTCTCCGGGCGACTACGAAGCCAGCGACCAGGCCCTCGTCTTCGCTGCCGCCGCCCAACTTACCTCCCTCGCCGGAGCCTATCCCGCCGCCCAAATCGGCAACGCCTCCTACGCCAAACTCGATATCAATCTCTCCCCCCGCAATCAACTCGCGATCCGCTTCAATTCTTCCCGCTACTGGGGATCGAACAACGTCTTTCTCGATCCCGCCAGCCCAGTCACCTACGATTCCATCTCCGACAACGGCACCGAAGAGGTCTCCACCGAAACCGGCTCGGTCTCGCTCACCTCAAGCCTCACCACGCGTCTCATCAGCCACCTCCGCGCCCAGTTCTCCCGCGACCTCCGCCAGTCCTTCACCAACACCACCGACACCCTCATCAAGGTCACCGACATCATCGACGGCATCGGCCGCTCCGACCTGCTTCCCCGCGCCACTCGCGAACACCGCGCCCAGCTCGCCGAAACCCTCAGTCTCGATACCAGTCGCCATTCCTTCAAGTTCGGCGGCGATTCCCTCTTCACCTGGCTCTACGACTACTTCCCCAGCCAGCAGAGCGGCGAATATGTCTTCGATCCCATCAAAGTGGACCCCTTCACTTTTGAACCCATGGAAGCCGGACTCCCGCTCACCCCGCTCCGCGCCTATGCCCACGCCGTCCCCCACTACTATCTGCAGAGCTTCGGCGCCGATTCCTCCCGTCCCAACAGCAACGACTACGCCGCCTTCGCCCAGGACACCATCCGTGTCACCGACCATCTCGCCGTCAATCTCGGCGTTCGCTGGGATCTCCAAACCTTCACCACCGCCGGACTACTCTCGAACCCGCTATTCCCGCCCTCCGGCAAAGTTCCCTTCAATCCTCACAACTTTGGCCCGCGCGCCGGAGTCGCGTATTCCATCGGCAAGAGCCGCCCTCTCGTGATCCGTGCCGGCTATGGACTCTTCTACGTCCGCATTCCTCAGATTTACAACTCCGCCATCGCCACCGAAAACGGCATCAGTGACGCTCAGCTCTTCCTCAACAACACCAACTACTACGACCATCAACTCTTTCCCGTGTATCCCAACCCGCTGGTAAGCTGTCCCCTCACCACCACCGCTCCCTGCAACCTGCCCACCGGATTTACCGAAGGCGTCACCAACGACGTTTCCGCATTCGCCCCTAACTTCGTCACCCCGCGCGTCCAACAAGCCAGTCTCACTCTCGAACGCGAAGTCGCCGACCACACCACCGTCGCCGTCTCCTATCTCTACGTCCACGGCGAGCATCTCATCCGCGCCCTCGACGTCAATCTCCCGCAACCCGTCGCCCTCACCTATCCTCTGTTCGATTCCACCGGCTCCATCTTCCAGAACGGTTTCTACACTGTCGATTCCTTTGCCACCTGGCAGTACACTTCATCGCTGACCTGCCCATTCCCGCCCTGCATCAACCCTCTTGGACGCCCCATCGCGCAACTCGGCTCCATCGACGAATTCCAGAGCGCCGCCTCCAGCGTCTACAACGGTCTAACTCTCACCATCAACCGCCGCATGGCTCGCGGCACTTATCTCCGCCTCGCCTACACCTACGCCCACGCCATCGACGATGGCCAGGACGCCCTCGTCGCCGGCTCGCCCGCCACCGTCCAAAACTCCTACGCTCCCAATGCCGAGCGCGGCCCCAGCGTCACCGACCAGCGCAACCGCTTCGTCGCCGCCTTCTCCGTCGAGCCTCGGCCATTTCACCGCGAGCACCAGCTCCTCGGCCACATCTTCAACGACTGGAAAATCTCCAGCCTCGTCACCGCCGGCAGCGGACGCCCCGTCAACGCCACCGTCAATGGCGATCCCAACCAGGACAGCAACTATGACAACGACCGTCTCCCCGGCTACAGCCGCAACGGTTTCACCGGACCCGACTACGCTTCCACCGATCTCCGCCTCGTCCGCAAAATCCACGTTGGCCACGGCTACCGCCTCGAGTTCACCGCCGACTCCTTCAACGTCTTCAATCGCGACAACCAGCGCGTTGAAATCACCTCCAGCGGCCTCACCGTCGAGGCCACTACCTTCGTGCAGTACTCCACCTACGTCAACGGAGTCTTCTATCCCGCCTACTACCAGCAGCCCCAAAGCTTCCTGAAACCCGACGCCGCCTTCGCCCCCCGCCAAATCCAACTCGGCCTCAAATTTATCTTCTGAAAAGCTCGTGTGGAAGGCCCGTGTGGAGCGGACACGCTTGTCCGCTGCCTTTGCTCTTGATTTTGTTCTTGATTTTGATCCTGATCTTCACGGAAAGGGGTGCCCCATGTTTCGCGCTCTTTGCGAAACGTGGGAACCACTGCTCCGTCCCTCTGAGGATTGAAACCACCCGAAACTTCCGGAGGAGTAGCCGCCCCTAGCCTGCCCTGAGCTTTGATCTTGATTTTGTTCTTGATTTTGATCCTGATCTTCACGGAAAAGGGTGCCCCATGTTTCGCGCTCTTTGCGAAACGTGGGAACCACTGCTCCGTCCCTCTAAGGATTGAAACCACCCGAAACTTCCGGAGGGATAGCCCCCCAACGCTGCCCTGAGCCGAAGTCGAAGTTAGTCAGGCGGCCGCGCCAGCCAAGCAAATCCTTATGGTCATAGCCTGCATGCTCCCGAGTTCCCATTCCGGCCCCCAACGCGCAAAGAAACTTCCTCCCCCACTTGACTTCGAGTCCAATCCTTGTAATAACTATCCGGTCCTAGTAACGTAGTAGCCGGTCCTACCGGACGGGTTTGGGGGTGTGTCAGTTTGGCGGAAATTCGATTGCAAGAGGGCGAGTCCCTCGAGAACGCGCTTCGCCGTTTCAAACGCAAGGTGCAGCAGGAAGACATTATCAAGGAGGTCAAGCGCCACTCCTTTTATCTGAAACCCGGCGAGAAAAAGCGTGTAAAGGCCGCGCTGGCTCGTAAGCGCGCCCGTAAGAAAGTTCGCAAGGAGCAAGATTGAAGCAGTAAAGGGTCGTCCCCTTCCCGGGGCGGCCCTGCTCTGTTGGCCCCCACCCACAGAGCTGCATTAGGGATCGTTCAACACTCATCATTCATTCGGCATTTAAGCAAGATCGTCTGTATCCACGCCCCGTTCCAGGTGCGTGGCGGGCCGAGTCCAGGGGCAGTACGAGGGGGATGTACGAATCCTGTGTTTGCTCTGCGCCACCGCCTTCCCTGCGTGTGGTGAGCGCACCACGGGCACAAGGGAACAGCGGTGCAGTTTGTCATCCTGAGCCAGCGCGTTTTTGCGCGGTAAAGGATCGTGGCAAGCCGCGCGAAGCGATCGAAGAATCGCGCGTTTGGCTTGCCGCCTATCAAACTGACCCGCGACCCACAAGGGAGCCACCCTCAATGGAATTTCAGGATAAGGTACTGACCTGCATCGACTGCAGCGCCGACTTCATTTTTACCGCCGGGGAACAACTGTTTTTCTACGACAAACAGTTCAAGAACCAGCCCAAGCGCTGCAAAGCCTGCAAGTCCAAGCGCGTCGCCGTTCTTACTGCCCCGCAAGCCCTGGGCAACGCCCACCACTTCTCTCGTGTCGAAACTCGGGCGACCTGCTCCCAGTGTGGCAAGGAGACCACTGTCCCCTTCCGCCCCACGCAAAATCGCCCCGTCTTCTGCCGTGAATGCTTCACCCAGAAGAAGTCTGCCGCCACCGCCTGACCACTTTGCAGGCCCATGGGTTGTCGAAGCTACAGTATCTTCAGCAACGCCGGCGGCGAACAAACCTCAATGTGGGGACAGCCGCCCTCGGCTGTCCGCCGAGCGCAGCTCCGCTACTCACTCATGTTTGAAACGCCTTCCGCAACACAATCAATCCCGCGCGAATCCGTGTCTTCACCGTGCCCAGCGGTTCTCCCGTCTTGTCCGCGATCTCGGAATGGCTCATGCCTTCCCAATAAGCCATTTCCAGGGCGCTGCGCTGAACCGGAGTCATAGTTCCCATCACTCCGCGCACTTTTTCGGCAACCCGCGCTCGCTCTGCCTCTCCGGCCAAGTCAGGAGCTACGGATAACACTACATCCTCAATATCTGTCTCGGGACGACGTTTTCTGAGGGAGTCAATGGCTCGGTTGCGCGTGATGACGGCCAGCCAGCTTCCTAAACTGCCGCGCGACGCATCGAACAAGCTGGGATTGCGCCACAATTGTAAGAAGATTTCCTGCAGCACGTCTTCCGCCGCTCCCGTGTCTCCGAGCACCCGTAAGGCTACTGCATGCACTACCGAAGAGTAGCGGTCGTAGAGCTCCGCCATCGCCCCCTGGTCGCCGGCCTTCAGGCCGGCAACCATGGCCAGATCCGCCGAAATGCCTTGCCGTTGCAGACTCGACAAACCCTAGTCTCTTCCTTAGTAGATATACGAAAAATCCCGCCTTGTCGGATTGCACTTTAGCTTTAGCTCAACTCATTCGTGACTCTATGTGGGGACAGCCGCCCTCGGCTGTCTGCGGAGCGCAGCTCCGCTCACTACTGGCTGAGCTTGATCGCGAGTTGACGCTCGGGCGGCGTCATCCGGCTCCAGAGTTTCTGCAGGTCATCCTGCAGTGCCTCGTTGTCGGGCTGCTTATGCAGAGCGAGCGCAAACCAGCGATAGGCCGTCGGTAAATCGCGCGGCGTGCAGGTGCCGGTGGAGTAAACCGCGCCCAGCGACATCATTGCTTTCGGATTGGACTGTTCGGCGGCTGGCTTCAATAACCGCATGCCGCGATCGCAGTCCTGGCCCACCCCGCGTCCGTAAATGTAGCGTTCCGCTTCGCTCACCGGATCAACTGGCTTGACTGGCGTCGGCTTGCGCTCCCGTGGTTTCACCACGGCAGGCGCTTCGGTCTGCGGAGCAGACGTATTGGAATCAGCACTCGCGTGTGGCGCCACGGAATCCGCGGGCTTTGAATCGCTGGGATCGGCCTGCGCAGGCGCAGTCTGCGGCGAACTGTTCTGTGGTGCAGTGGTCTCTGAAGGAGTCGCTTGGGGCGCCGCCGATTCCGCCGCAGGTGGCGTCGCCGCCCCGCTGCTGGCGGCATCCGAGTTCGTCCCCACCGGAGTTGGCGCGGCGCTCGTTGTACTTCCAGAATCCGCGTTGCTCGGCGCAGGTTCCGCCGATTGCGTGGTCGCCGCAGGTTTCCCGTCGCCCTTGGTCAGCCAGTCGAAGCCTCCCTGTTTCCAGCGCAAATATCCGAAACCGCCCACCAACATCAAAGCCACCACAATCAACGCGAACTTGCCCCGGCTCCACCTCCCGCCTTCTTCCTCATCTTTGAGAAGGTAGTCCAGATTTCCGGAAGAGCGCAACGCATCGTGGCCGTGCGGCGGATCAGAATGCTGTCGCGACTGATCCACGCTCGGTCTACCTGCAGGCGTGTTCAATCCTAAGAATGACGGCCCCGTGATTGGCGGGATACTGCTTGCGGAAGAACTGCTTGTCGAAGAGCTGCCTGTCGACGAACTGCTCGCCCGTGGAGAAGTTACCGGCGTTGCCTCCGTCGCGGAACGTGCCGGCAGACGTGGCTCCGCAGGCCCACCGCCCGATCCCGACTCGGCCTTCTTTTCCCCAGGCGTAACCGTCGCCCGCACCGCAGGCCCCGCCGCCTCCGTCTTTCCCACCAGTGCCGCTCCGCACATGCCGCAAAAACGGTTAGCCTCGGAGTTTTCGTTCCCGCAACGTCCACAGCGCACTCGCCCTCCTTAAAGCCTCTACCCTCACAGAATACAGTTGCCAGCGCCCCGTTGTCAGTTGCTAGTTTAACCGGGCACAGCTCTCGCAATTTGCTCGCGTAGACTGGCAACTGGGTACTGGCAAC
>PMXH01000495.1 GCA_003165855.1 Acidobacteriaceae bacterium
CCCAGGATCGTCTTCCACGCATAAGCGCGCACCAGGTAGCTGACCCACAGCGGAATGATCACTAATTGATACAGCAGGTCTTTCTTTCTTCCCGCGTAGAAAGAGAGAAAATACGCCAGCGGATAACCCAGCACTAAAGAGAAGACGGTCACTCGCGCGGCAATCCACATCGAGCGGAGCAGCGTCTGCCAGTAAACGTTCACGCGCAACAGTTGGCCGTAGTTGGCGAGATTCCACGAATGCTCGATGGTCTGCGACGCCGACACCGACCAGAAGCTGTAGCAGAACATCAGCATGTACGGCATCAGTAGAAATACGGTGACCCACACCAGGGGAGGCAACGTGACCGCCGCTTTGTAAGCTCGGGAAAACATTCAGATTCTTTCCGGAGATTCGCGCACCAGAACCGCGTCGCTGAAAGAGAACTCCAGTTCGACGTCGCCCAGCGCTCCGCCGCTGCCCGGAGTCCGCACTACCAGCACCAGCCCATCACCGCATTCCACGCGAATCAACTCCGTCGCCCCATGAAACGCCTGATGTCGAACTTTTCCGCGCACGCGCACCATCCCAGCCCCTGCAGGAGTTCCAGCGGCCAGCCGGATATTCTCTGGCCGAAGCGAGAATAGCGCCGGTCCGTCCGGCAAAGCCGCCGGCCATGTCAAAACACCGCAGCGCACCACTCCCGCTCGCACTTCGCCCTTCAGCAGATTCGTGTGCCCAATGAATTGCGCCGCATAGGCCGTCGCTGGCCGGCCGTAGATTTCACGAGGCGTCGCGACCTGCTCCAGTTCACCCGACCGCAGCAGCGCGATCCGGTCTGACATCACCATTGCCTCTTCCTGATCGTGGGTCACGAAGATAAACGAAATCCCGACCTCGCGCTGCAGCGATTTCAACTCCACCTGCATCTGCCGCCGCAAATTCGCATCCAGCGCCGAGAGCGGTTCGTCCAGCAGCAGCAATCGCGGACGGTTCACCAGGGCCCGTGCCAGCGCGATCCGTTGCTGTTGCCCTCCGCTGATTTTCGACGGTTTCGACTTGGCGTGCGCCGACATCTTCACCTTGTCCAGCGCTTCCTTCACCCTAGACGCAATCTCCGCCTCGGGTCTTTTCGCCACACGCAATCCGTAAGCCACGTTCTGCTCCACGGTGAGGTGCGGAAACAACGCATAGTGCTGGAAGACAGTGTTCACGCGGCGCCGGTAAGGGGGCTGACGGTCCAAGCGCTCCTCGCCCATCCACACCTCGCCCGCGCTCGCCGTCTCAAAGCCCGCGATGATTCGCAGCAGAGTCGTCTTCCCCGACCCGCTCTCCCCCAGGATGGTGAGAAATTCTCCTTCTGCCACGTCCAAAGAAATATCGCGCAATACAACGTTCTTGCCGAAGTGCTTGGCCACGTTGCGAATGCTCAGCAACGTGGCGTGACCCAAGCCATCGCCAGCAACCGCCATCGGAATTTCAGAAGCAGTCATCATAAGCAGAAGCCCGAAGCCCGGCTCTTACTGTGCCGCTTTCACTTCATTCCAGATCTCGTTGTACTTGGCGCGCCGCGGCACATTCTGCCAGAAATAAAGCCGCTTCTGGTAGTTGTCCACATCGTCCAGATGCAGGTTCTTTACTTCCTCTTTCGTCATGAACTGCGCGGCCTGCGGATTGGCCGGTGTGTATCCGGTCACGTCCGTTACCTTCTTCTGCGTCTGCGCCTCAATCATGTACTCGAGAAATTCGTAGGCCAGATCTTTGTTCTCGCTCCCCGCCGTGACCATCAGGTGATCGATCCACCCGGTAGTGTTCTCCTTCGGAATGGTTTCTCCCACCGGGAAGTTGATCTTGCGCAGCTGATTGGTCATGAGCGGCCATCCCATGGCCGCCACCACTTCGTGATTTTGAAAAAGATTCGTCAACTCTCCGCCCGTGGACCACATCTTGCGGATATTCGGTTTCAATTCCAGCAGCTTCCTCTTCACCGCCTCAAGCTGTTCGTCGCTCAAGTTGTAGAGCTGAGACGAATCGGGTTTGTCGTAGCCCAGAATCTGCGCCGCCATGTAGATCGTCGAAAGGTCGTCCCACACCGAAATCTTCCCTTTGTATTTCGGATCCCACAAGACGTTCCAGCTATCCGGAGGCTGCGCGAAAACCGTGGTGTCGTAAATCAGCGGATCCGGACCCCACATGAACGGCACTCCATACACCTGGCCCTTCACCCGCACCAGCGGCAGGGAAGTGAGCTGCGGAGAGAGTTGTCCGTAGCTTGGAATCTTCGACAAATCCAGCGGGGCCGCTAATCCCGCCGCTGCGATCGACGTAGCCACATCGCTGGAAGGCGAGATCACGTCATAGTTCCCGGCGCTGCCACCGCGCAGCTTGGCCACCAGTTCGTCGCTCGACCCCATGTAGGACGCCGAAACTTTGCAGTGATGCTGCTCCTCAAAGGCCTTCACGAACGCGGGATCGGCATAGCCCTCCCACACCAGTAAATTTAGTGTGGGTGCTTTCTTCGTGCACGAACCGGTGAATAGCGTAGCGGCCATCAGGAACAGCAGAATCGATTGTCGGGCTTTCATCGTGCCTCCAGTACACCCGCCACTCAAAACGTCGGCGGCGTATTCACCCACAGCACCAAGGTTTCTGCGCGCCCGGGATTTTTCCAGTGATGCGGTGTTGCGCTCTCAAAGTAAAAGCTGTCCCCGGCCTTGAGCCGGTATTCTTCTTTCTCCAGCGTGATGGCCAACTCTCCGCGCAGCACGTAGAGAAACTCTTCTCCCTCGTGCGTGTAAGAGTCGCCGCTACCCGCTTCCGGCGCCAGCCGAAACAGATGCGGCTCCATCACGGTGTTGCCCCAGGCCAGCAACTCCATGCGCACGCCGGGACCGGCTTCCAGCACCTTTCTTTGTTTTGGACTCACCTGCCGGCTTCTGGCCCCGGTCGCGTCAAAAAAATCCAGAATGTTGGTCTTATAAAATCGCGCCAGCTTGCGCAGCGTTCCCACCGACCCACTCATCTGTGAGCGCTCCAGCGCGCTCAGGAATCCCACAGAGATGCCCACCGCTCGCGCCACCTGCGCCAGCGAGAGCTTTCGCTTGGCCCGCAATTGCCGCAAGTGCGAGCCAATCGCTCCCGCACTTCCGTCTGCCGCAGGATGCGCCCGCCCTTCCCGCCGCAGCAGTTCCACAATCGCCGCCGCGTTCAGTCCCCGCACCTTCCTCAAAAACCGCGCCCGCTTCAGCAGCTTGACGTCATCGGCAGTATAGAGGCGGTACTTGCTCTCGGTGCGCCGCGGACGCGCCAGCCCCATGCTCTCCCATGACCGGATCACCGACGGCGATACTCCCACCCGCCGCGCCACATCTCCGATCTTCAAGTAAGCTTTCGGGCTGGTTGAACTCATGGCTTGTGAATTGTCCGATAGGAATTTTCTATGCAAGGTAGCGCTTTTTTTATCCTTGACAGCGCGCCCCCCACTTCTCTAACCTTGCGGGATTATAGCAAGGTTGTAGCGGCACACAAGTAGTCGCTTTCAAGAAAAGATCAACTTCTGCCGAAGATGCCTGGAGGTTCCATGCCGTCACTGCGAGCCCGCTGGACCATGATGTGTCTGCAAACGGTTTGCCTCGTCATCGCGATCTCTCTTGTCGTCCCCCCGCCTCTCGCCGCGCAGGGTACCGGTGGCCGTATCCTGGGCCGCGTCTCCGATCCTTCAGGCGCCGTGCTGGGTGGCGTGAAGGTCACCGCCATCAACGAGGCTACTGGAGTGACCCGGGACGCGCAGACCAGTGGCAGCGGTGATTATGGATTTCCGGACCTTCCGGTCGGAACCTACACGCTCACGTTCGAGTTAACGGGATTCAAGAAAGACATTCGCAAGGGCATCGCCCTCGACGTCAACCAGGTCATCACTCTCAACATGACCATGCAACTTGGCGGAGCTCAGGAGATCGTCGACGTGACTTCCGAGGCGCCTCTGGTCGACACCACGAGCACGCAACTCGGCGCGGTGGTGAACAATCGCTCGGTTAACGAGTTGCCGCTCAATGCCCGCGACACCTACCAGTTCCTGCAGTTGCAACCAGGCGTGCAATCGCAGCTAGGCTCCAGCGGCGGCACGTTTTATGGCAGTGGAGACGCGGGGGCGGTTTCGGTAAATGGTGGCCGCGGGCGCTCCAACAATTTCAGCGTCAACGGTGGGGACGCTAACGACCAGTTCGCCAACCTGCCCACCATTCAGCCCACGCCTGACGCGATCGATGAGTTTCGTGTCATCAGCAACACGTTCGACGCCGAGTACGGCCGCAATTCCGGCGCCGTGGTTAACGTCGTTACCAAGTCGGGCACGAATCAGTGGCATGGCAATGTCTATGAGTATTTCCGCAACACTGTGTTGAATGCGCAAGGATACTTCAACACGGTCAAGCCGCAGGAGAATCAGAACCAGTTCGGCGGAACGTTCGGTGGGCCTATTAAGAAGGACCGCACCTTTTTCTTCGTATCTTACGAAGGCAGACGCGTGCGGCAGGGCATCTCCGGGCAAACCGTAATCGTCCCCACCCCGCAAGAGAGAACGGGTGTGTTCGCGGGCGGGTTCCCCACGTTTCTGTCCGACGGCGTCACTCCCAACCAGATCACCGATCAGTTCGCCGCAGATGCCATCAACNNCATCAACGGTAGGCCGAACTGCACTTCTGCGATTACTACCGCGGGCGGGCAAACGCCCGCCGCCGGCGTGTTATGGAACTCCATCTTTCCAACCGATGTCAACGGCAACGCGAATATTCCCACGCCATGTATGGACCCCGTCGCCCAGGATTTGCTTCGCTTCGTCCCAGCTGCCAATCGATCCGACGGAGTGACCTATCAGGCCGTCCCCGTAAGTGCTGACACTCAAAATCAGTTCACTCTCCGCTTCGACCATCACATCAACCAGCGGCAGAATTTCAGCTTTTACTACTACTTCACCAACGACACGAACTTTCAGCCCTTCTACGACTTCCAGGCTTCCGGTGCGAATATTCCTGGTTTCGGCGCCAACGTAGGTTCACGGTATCAGCAGTTCAATCCCAGCCATACTTGGACAATCTCCAACTCCCTGATCAACGAAGCACGCTTCACCTATATGCGCGAAGGCCAGTTGACCTTCCAGCATCCGCAAACCACGAACCTGGTGCAAAATTCCTGTTCATCTCCTGCGGCGCAGGCGGTTTGCTTCAACGGCATTTCGGATTCGAACCTCCCCGGTGTTTCGATTCAGGCCGACCTGCTGGCAGCCGGGCTGGCGGCAACCAATCCGCAGTATGGCATTACGACTGGTTTACCTGCGAATCGCCAGGGCGTTCCCTTCATCGGCGTATCAGGCGGCTTCGCCATCGGCAACGGCTGGGAGGGTGAACTGCCGCAAGTAGGGAACTCCTATATGGCGACGGACAGTGTGACCTGGGTCAAAGGCAACCACACCGTCAAGTTTGGCGCGGATGTGCGCCGGGCCCAGTTTGACCAGACTCTCTATTACAACGTCAGCGGCGAATACACTTTCAACAGTACGACCGAAAATTCTGTCTCCTACAACGATAATTATCCCGGCTACCTATTGGGGCTGGACGACAGCTACAGTCAGGGCTCCGCGCAGCGAGAAGACATACGCAACACCGGCGTCTACGTCTTCGCGCAGGACAGTTGGAAAATCAAGCCTTCTCTCACCATGAACTATGGACTTCGCTGGGAGTTGGATACTCCTCTCGCCGATGCCCTCCACCACGTTCAAACCTTCCGTCCCGGCCAGAACTCAACCGTTTATCCTTGCGTGTTAACCGCAGGCGAGCAGACTAGTCTCGGGGCCGGTGACTGCACTGCCGCCGGTGTGCAGCCCACGGGATTGGTGGTTCCTGGAGACTCCGGCATCCCTGCGGGACTTACGCAGACTTACTACAAAGCCTTTGCACCGCGCATCGGACTGGCCTACAGTCCCAATCCCAAGACCACCATCCGCGGCGGTTGGGGCCTGTTCTACAACCCCATGGAGCAACTGGTGCTGGAACAGTTCGGCGCCGAACCACCTTTTGGCGGCAGCACGTTCTTGCCCGCGACGTTTCTGAACACACCCTTCATTTCCCAAGCCGGCAGCGTCAGTCCAAACCCGTTTAACGGAATCCTCAGTCCCACCCCCGGGACCCCGCAGGATTGGGCCTCTTTCCGCCCCATGCTCCTGTACGGGGATTTCCAGCCTCACATGCGCACCCAATATACGGCCCAGTACAACTTGAATTTCGAGCAGGAACTGGCTCGAAATGTGGTCTTTCAGCTCGGTTATGTCGGATCGCAGGGTCATCGACTCCTGGCTTCGCATGACATTAACCCGGCGAATCCGCAAAGTTGCCTCGACATAATCGCCATCGCCAACAACAACGCTAACAACGTTTCGTCTTACGGATCGCCGGCAACCTGCGGCCCGTTCCTCGAAGACGATCAATTCACGGTCACGCTTCCTCCGAGCAACTCTCCAACTCTCCTGCCCAACGGATTTCATTTGCCCACTGGCGGTACGATTGCCGCTGCAGGCCAAACGCTGAACTTTGTTGGCCTTCGCCCCTATTCCTCACCCAACTGCAACCCCATCACTGGCGGCCCTGGAAATGGATGCCCGGCTGACGGTGTTCCCGTCTTTACCAACATCTTCGCCGAAGACACCATTGCCGCCTCCGCCTACAACTCGCTGCAGGCCAGCGTGGAAAAGCGCTTCTCCCACGGACTTCAACTGCAGGCCGCCTATACCTGGAGCAGGTCTCTGGATTGGGCTTCCAGCTTCGAAGAGACCGTCAATCCCTTCAATTACAAATCCAGCCGCGCCTTATCCCTCTTCAATTCGGCGCAACGCTTCGTTCTCAACTACTACTGGGAACTTCCCGTCCAGAGATACAACGGATTCAAGGGAAAACTTCTGGACGACTGGGCGATGTCTGGAATCATCCAGTTCCAGACCGGCTTTCCCATTCGCATTCAGACCCAGGACGACGCCGAGCTGATTAGCAGCTTGTTCTTCCTGAGTGCCGACGCGCCCCAACTCACCGGTCCCCTGCAAACCCAGAGCGGAAAACAAGTAACCACACAAGTGGTTAACGGCAGCTCTGAGACTGGACATTTCTTCATCAACGCTGGCAGTTTTTCTGATCCCCCTCCCGGCAGCTTTTCAACC
>PMXH01000490.1 GCA_003165855.1 Acidobacteriaceae bacterium
GCAATATAGCCGCTTCCCGGAGTCGAGGACTGGCTACAAGCCGTGTTTGTCTGGTTCGAGGACCCGGCGCTGCCGCAGGCGTAGCCGCAGCCGTCCAGCCCGCCCATGAGCGTCTGCAAGGTGGGGCCAGTCTGAGTGCTGTAACATATGCCGTAGACCACACCTTCTTTGCCCCCCGCCACAAGTTCCTGGTTTGAGCCGCAGGCATTGGCCGCCCCGCTAGGGTTAGGATTAATAAGGGTGACGCCCCCCGAACCCAGATCCAGGTCACCCCCTGAGCCCAACGTGAGCGTATTCGCACTCGGGCAGGCCGTTGGCCCGTAGGTGGAGCACACCGTGGGACCGCCAAGATTGAGGCCGTTGAAGTCGTTGGGGGTGTAGTAATCGACAGCCTGTAATCCAGAATTTGTGCTTGCTATCTTTACCACGCTTTCACCAAGGGTGCTGGCACGGCCGCCCGGACTGCCGTTCCAATGTCCGTTTCCGACCGCAAAATACACGTTGCCTGACGAGTCCACCGCCGGGGCTGAGCCTCCCATCCAGATGCCGCCGCTCTGATTGGTAGCCCCCGCTTCGGTGTCGAAGAACCAGTTGGAGGGTGTAATTTGGGCGAACGTCTCGGTATTGTAGGTGAAGGAAAGGCCGGCCAAGTATCCGCTGTAGGGTTCGACGTCGCAGTAGGACCCGAAACCGACGTAGATGTAGGCTTTGCCGGACGAGGGCTTGAACATGGCTAAACCGGGCCGCTGGTTCTCTTTTGCCGCCGTGACGGGCGAGGTAAACACGCTTGACAAATCATACGGCGAGTTTCCGTTGGGCGCTTCGATACCTTTATTGACGAGTACGGCGTGGAGGCGATACGTGTAGCCGGCACCGTTCGCCAGTTGGTGGGCGCTTACGACGTACATCACGGGCGGCGTCACGGTGGTATCGATTACGGGCGTGCTAGTGATGCCACTCTGTGGAACGATGTTGCTGCAAGTGGCGCTACCTACCTGCGGCAGCGCCGTAAACGGTATTGCGTATTCGCCGCTCTGGTTGAAGTTGAGCGTCCAGCACTGCGTAAGCGAAAAGGTGTATCCAGAGGCGCTCAGAGTGTAGGTCCAGGTAAAAGCATAGACCGAGTTGTTCTCCGTAGCCACGAGGACGATGTTCTGCGTACCTGGGCAGCCCGACGTGGAGGCCATGGATACGCCGGAGAGATAGAGTGGCTGAGCGTAGATCAGCCCGTCGACCGCCCCGGTTGGCCCGCCCGGCGTTGGCACCAAGAGACCGAAATTGGCGCTGCCGGATACGGGAAACAGAGCTGGATTGAGAGTTGCCTCGTTTGGGTTCACGCCATCGCGTGCGTTGTCGTTGTGGTAGGTCCACACGCAGGGGTTGCTGGTGCTTGCGCATGCACCGGAAACGCTCGGGTCAACGCTCTGCCCCTGCGTTACGCCGCTGCCGAGAACGGTCAGGATCAGAAGGGTGGAGAGGTGGATGAGTTGAATGCGACGTCTGGATGCCATGGCGCCTCTTATCGCGGTTCGAGATTCGAACGGGGGCTGACTCCGGAACTCGGGCATCCAGAATGCCGTTTGACCGCGTGGGTGTCAAGGGGAAAAGCGCGCTGGGCGCGGGATCATATTCCTTGCGCTTCAGGAAACCGCCGGCTCGCTCACCCAGCGTTTCCCAAGCAGTCTAGCCGCTCATTAGCAATATTGTTCAGTTGTTCTTCTGTGGCTTGGAATCTTTTCGTTACTACTCGGTTATTGCGTAGACAGTAATATTCTCTGCGAACCCATATACAACTGGTAACTCTTCTCATGCCACATCAGAACGCCGGAAACCTGAGGCGGCAAGCTGATCACAGCTTCTATTCCTCGATCCTCCCGCGTGTATTCGACGTGAATCTCACCTTTTGGACAGGGCATAGAGGCGTCGATATGACGCAGCGCACCCAGATGGGGTTCGATTGTGACCGTCGTGAATCCGGGTGTGGTCGGACGAATCCCCGCGACAATCGTCAGCAAATCAAAGTTCGGATGGGCGCTCCAGGCGTGCGAATCGGAGCGCGTTGGCTCCGGGTTCTCAGCCCAGGTCGTGAGCCCCAGGGCAGCCATATCCCGCCAGGGCTGAAGCAAAGGAAGATATGCGTCTCCCATCCCGGCATGCTGCAGCGCACGCGCCAAGTAGAAGCGGAAATAGTAGGTTGCGATTGACATGGGCGGGAGCAGCCCACTCGCCGCGAATCCCGGCTCGCTGGCCGACAAAACTTTCGCAAGCACGATCTTCTGCTCCTTACGAGGGATCACGTCGAGCCACACCGCCAGAATGTTGGCATGTTGGCTGTAGTGCGCCTGTGCGGGTGTGTCAGCGATCAAACCGTAGTTCTGGTTCCAGCACAGCTTGCGGAGAGCCAGCACGGCGCGCTCCTCCGCCGCTTGATATTCTGCCGCGCGCTCCTTTTCGCCAAGGGCGGCTTCGAGTTCCGCGGCATAGCGAAGCGCCTCAACGTACTGCAGTGTGATGGATGCAGAACCGCCGGTCTCGTCCTGCGGCGGCACTCCGGCATCAAAATCTTTTGCCCAGTCGACAAACGCCCACCAGGGTAACTTCTTCAGCAGACCATCGGGTCTCTGCCGCTGCATGAACCAGTCGAGTACGGTGCGGGTTCCGGGCAATTGGGCGCGAACAAAATCAGCGTCTCCGCGGTAAAGCCAAAAATCGTGCACCATTCCAATCCACAGCAAAGAAAACGTGGGAATGAACTGGGGCGAGGCGGCGGGATATCGGCTCTGGGTAATTCCATCCGGAATCCGCGAGTCGTTGAAGGCTTGGATGGCTTGTCGTGCCAGTCGGTCGTCCCCGGCCACGGTGTATGAGATCAGCGCTTGGATCCGGGTGTCGCCGATGTACTGCAAGCGCTCCCAATACGGGGTGTCCATGTAGGTGTCGTGCGCGTCGAGGCGGGCAGTGCGCCAGCCGATTTCCCAGATGGAAGCGAGCGACGGGTCATCGGAATGGAAGTGGCCGCGCTCTTCAAACGGGAAGGCGGTAAACCAGGTGCGCAGGCGCTCTACCTGAAGCGGCTCGTCTTCGGTGGAGATATCTAGCTGCACATACCGCCAAGCTCTCCATGCCAGCGGCATGAATGTGCGGCTCGCGGAACCGTCGGGGACGAATTCGTCAGCCACTCCCACGATGTGTTTCCCCACGATTTCGTTCCGGTTGCCTTTCGCGCCTTTATCGTCGACCAAGGCCTCCGCATAGGTAAGACGAATCAAGGAACCACGTCCACCGCTGACCGTCAATTCCGGATAGCCGGTCGTAAGGTGGGAGACATCCACCAGCACGCTAGCCTGGGAATGAGCTGGTACAGAAAAACCTTTGTCAGGAAACTCGGGGGGGATCTCCACTCCTGACGTCCGCACTGTCTTCCCGGCAGGAATCAGCTCCATCGCCGTGGCGGGCAGCAGATCGGGAACAAGCTGCCAACTGGTGGATTGCATCTGCGCGCCTCGGGACCCGGCATTATCGATGACAAGCGCCTTCTTCCATCGCTTCAAGGCGTCGCTCGACGCCGGCTCGGGATCGGCATTCCACCGCCAGTCAAAAGCCGCAGCGTCGATCCGCTCCCCAGGCTCAGCGGCATAGTAGCCGGAGAGATCCAGCTTCAGGACCGGCGGCTGCAATCCCTTTTCCTCTTCGACCTCCCAGCTATCATTGGTGTCCGCTACGCGCTCAGCCGCGCCGTCGCCCTGCAACAGGAATCCGGCGCGGTCGCTCATTTGCCCACCAGTCGATTGAGTGCCGAAGCCCCAAACCGTGGCTGCCAGTATGTTTCTTCCGGAATGCAGAAATGGCGCGAGGTCGTAAGTTTCGAATCTCCAATGAGCCAGATCTCCGAGCGCCGGCCCCGTGCCGACACGCTGCTGATTCACGTGCAGGAGAAACTGGTTATCGGCGCTGACATGCACTAGAAAGTGCGCGGGTGCCTGCGGCAACTCCAGTACCTTGCGGAAATGGAACACGAAGGCATCGCGTTCCGGCGCGTCCGGACACGTGATCCATTGTCCACTCCAGGGCTT